>DFBZ01000025.1:4363-11047 GCA_002366835.1 Gammaproteobacteria bacterium UBA3067 | reverse complement strand
CAGGCCAAAGACGACGAGATACACGGATCGGATCATGCGCGGATCGGTGCCCCTTGTCTCTTCGACCAGATGCGTATGCGGGATGATGAGATGCGCGGCCCATACCAGGCCTGCGCCCAGTATTATTGTGAGCAGGGTGGCAAGAAACCCGATTTCAGCGTTCGATTCAGGGATGAGTTCAAACAGCGAAATTAGCAACATGATGCCGGTAGAAAAGCCAATGCCGGCGGCGATCGCCTTGGCATTCTCCCGTAACCAAATAGCCAGTAAAACACCGATGCAGGTTGTGAAACACGACATGAGTGACAAAAGGATAATTGCAGTATATTCAGTTGTGCTCACGGTAGACTTTCTTCGCATTGGGAAGGGTGTATGATGATTGTGGAGTCTTGTTCACACGACTTCCCTATTATTTGGTGATATGAACAATGTGATGATAACAAGGGTGGTAATTCTAATTCTACGGAGATCAATCTGAATTACGCGGCGGGGTAAGCAAATTGATGATTCCATAGCGGTGGGTTTCGCATAGATGGAAAGAGCAAAAAGGAGGGCTACTGTGCCTAAGAAATTGTTATGTGGAAAGCGAATATTGATCTGTGGCAAGGGTGGCAGCGGCAAGAGTACTTTGGTTTCCCTAATGGCATCTATCCTGCAGCGAAAATCATATAATGTCATAGTACTCGATGGTGATGCTTCCAATCCTGAAGGACTGGTACGATTATTGTTCGGCACAGGCGTGGAGGGTGAGCCAACACCGCTCATCGAGTTTTTCGGGGGTATCGATGCTGTCACCTGTCCTGTGGATGATCCGTCACCACTGACACGGATCAATGATCCAAATCCCGTTCCACAAAAAAGGATCAACGTTGTTGAGGAAATCCAGCCCGAATACTATCTCCAAAAAGGAAGTATAACCCTGTTTCAAACAGGAAAGATTGAAGCCTATGGGCAGGGTTGCGACGGGCCGTTAGAAAAGGTGGTCAGAGACTTTATGGTTGAAGGCGATGCCGTAAACCTTATCGACATGAAAGCTGGTATCGAACATTTTGGCAGAAGGATACCGGATAGGATGGACATTATCCTTGGTGTGTTGGATTACACTCTCGAATCTGTCTCAATCGCAAAAAGGATGGACAAGTTTTGTCGAGAGGCGAATATAAAAAATTTCTACTTGATCTTGAACAAGATCGGATCTGAAGAGGTGGAATCAATGCTCATGGATAAATTGGCAGACTTGCAGGAAAAGGTGATTGGTTTGATACCTTACGACCAGGAGCTGATAAAGGCAGGCCTATCGGGTAACGCCATTGGTGAATGCAAGTCCCTGGAAGAGGTTGAAGCTATTATGGGGCGACTGGAACAAGTGGTTTCATCATAAAACTTCTCGCCTCGGTAGCTATCTATCCACACACTTTTAATACCATTAAAGCGTGGGAAACCTGAAGGCGGTAGCGTAAGAAGTGGATTTAAATATTGATATTGCAAGACATATTGTAGAGACCGGATGAATATGAAATGGGTTACCCATGACACAAGAACTTGTGAGGGATCGCTCCCAACATCGTTGAAATGCAGAGCGAAGGAGGGGCGGCGAGCTGACTCCAGCGGTGTTTCACGTGGCCTCGCGCGCCGTGGCAGCACAGGCGCTGTCCATCTTCGGTGATCACAGCGATGTCATGGCGGCTCGGATCACAGGGTTCGCCTTCCTGGCCGCCAATTCGGTTCAGGAGATCATGGGTTTTGCCTTGATCGTTCAAGCGGCGACCGTGGAGGCACGGGTGCCCGTCGTACACTTTTCTGATGGCTTCCACACCTCCCACGAGATCGCCAAGATCGATCCTATAGCGCAGGATACGATCCCGCGCCCTCATTCGCGATGAACAGGTTCAGGCTCATTAGAGCCGGGTGCTATCGCCAAACTCACCGGGCGCCACTACCGCCTGTTCAACTACATAGAGGCTGATGACGCGGAGCGGATGATCGTGTTAATGGGCTCCGGGGCGGAGACCGCCGAAGAGACCGTGGAACACCTACAGATACGCGGTGAAAAAGTCGGCGTGGTTAAGGTGCGTTTGTTTCGTCCTTTCTCGCCTGCGGCACTGATCGGGACCCTGCCAGTAACGGTACGCAGCATTGCGGTGCTCGACCGAACCAATGAACCTAGCGCCGACGGCGAGCCTTTATATAAGGATGTGCTGGCCGCACTGGCACAGGACTACATCGCTGGCTCGCGTCGATTTGCAGAGATGCCGCATGTCACGGGTGGCCGTTTCGGGCTTTCCTCCAAGGAATTCACGCCCGGGATGGTCAAGGGGGGATTCGATGAGCTTGGCAAGGGGCGGCCAAAAAACCACTTCACCATAGGCATCATCGACGACATAAGCCACAGCACCAGCCTGGCCTGGGATCCCGCCTTCCGCACCGACGAGGCCAAGGCGAACATAGGCGCCGTCTTTTACGGCCTTGGTAGCGATGGCACAGTGAGTGCCAAGAAAAACAGCATAAAGATCATCGGCGAAAAGACCGATCGCTACGTGCAAGGCTATTTCGTCTATGGCTTTAGGAAAGCTGGGGCCGTCACCGTCTCTCATCTGCGTTTCGGGCCGCGTCCTATCCGCTCCAGCTATCTGATCGGCGACGGTGAGGCCAGTTTTGTCGCCTGCCATCAGTCGATATTTCTGGATCGTTATGAAATGTTGGAAAAGGCAAAACCTAGTGAGATGTTCCTGCTCAATTCACAGGCGGGATCCAGTGAGGCATGGGATACCTTGCCGCGGAACGCGCAGCGGCAGATCATTGAGAAAGGCCTGACTTTCCACGTCATTGATGCCTATAGCATTACAGAGCAGTTGAGCCTCGGTGACCGCATCAATACCATCATGCAAGCATGTTTCTTCGCCATCTCAGGGGTACTGCCGCGGGACGAGGCGATTGCAGCCATCAAGGATGCGGCACGGGAAACCTACGCTCGTGCGGGGCTGCAGTCTTTCTCACAACAATCACAAATGCAATAGGTGGGGTTTTCCTTTGGCATTTATGGAGTAGGGTCATTGAAACCGGTCAGGATTTTTAGTCATGCCACTATCGAACACCCGGGTTACCTTTGTGAATACCTGGAGAAAAGGGGGGTTTGCTATGAAAAAATATATATTGGTCTGAGTGAACCCATCCCCAAACAGATAGATGATGTGTCGGGCCTGGTATTCCTCGGCTCTCCTGTTAGTGTTAACGATCCTTTGCCATGGATTGGCGAAGAAGTCGCGCTTATCAGGATTGCCTCTCAGGCGGGCGTTCCAGTTCTTGGGATTTGTTTTGGCGGACAACTAATCAGCAAAGCTTTGGGCGGTGAAGTCAGTGCCGTTCCAACGATGCAAATTGGCTGGCATCGTGTTGCACTAAGTGAATACGCCAAAGATTTATTCACAAGCAGCGGCGTATTGGACAGTTATTACGCTTTTGAATGGCATGGTGATACCTTTTCGCTTCCTGATGGCGCTTTGGCTCTGTTTAATGGAGGCTGCATTAAGAATCAGGGGTTTCTCCATAGAAATTGACTGGCACTGCAATTTCATCCGGAAATTACAAAATCCATGGTGCATGAATGGCTTGAACAATATGCGCATTGCTTAAAGAGACCAAGCGAATGCATGCAAGATAAAGAGCAAATACTTGAGAACATTGACGAATGTTTGGAGTGTCAGCGTATCGTAGCAAACGCTATTTTTGGCTGGTGGCTGGTGGCTGGAGCAAGTAGTTTCATTTCAAGGGTAAACAAAACGAAGCCATGTCTCGTGCCGCTGTTACAATGTAAGAGTGGTGGCGATTGTATAGCACGCATTTCATAAGAGCAAAAATCACCTGAATTCAGGGGGCATTTAAATGAAAATCGCAGTAGCAACGGAAAGTAACGAACCTTCTTCACACGTTAGTACTCAAGGTGCGCGTGCATTATATTTTTTATTATTTAACGAAGACGGCAATCTTAATGAAATTCTTGAAAACCCATTCATGAACAATGAAAAATATGTTGGGCCAAGCGTAGCGACTATGCTTTTTAAAATGGGTGTCAACAAAGTAATCGCCGGTCGTTTTGGCCCAAAATTTAAGGAGGCGTTAGAAGAAAATCAGATAGCATGTATAGAAAATACAGGTGTTGCTGTGCATGTTGTCAACGGTTTGATTCATTAGATTGCGTTAGCATGTTATTAAGGGTGTTTTAAGCAACATAATTGCAGGGGGCAATTCATTTTGGGAAGAAATGACGTTATGCCCCATACCGCTACGCGGTGTGTCATAGAAATTGCGTTGGCAACACATTGGTATGGTTCTTCAAACCAAGAGGCTAACCCAGCATGGATGAATTGCACGAGGCTTGATTTTACGAATACTCTGTCCGATGGGTGGGTGCTTTGCACCTTGTGCCTCCACGATTACCGCATCTGTGAAGCGGAACTGAGCGAGGAGGAGTAGATTATTGTTTGGTCCTAAATTTATTAGATCGGACGCAGAAAAAACTTAAATGTAAGAACTGCGAGATCACCCGAGATTTACGCTGAAATAGAAGACTAAGGTATTGCGTTACTGGTGAGGATTGCAGCGGCTTTCCTTCGGGCAAAAGGAGGGACCAACATGGGTAGTGCAGATATTGGATGATAGAAATGCGAGTTCCATGAATTGATTGGGGCTTTCAATGTAATCAGTGAGCTAAAAGACTAACTTGAACTCCGTTTGGAGGAAGCGCATGATGATTGCACGCACATTTGCAACCTCGAACGCGTGATGAGTCTGAGCGGTGAGGCTGTTGTCTTTGGCCTAGACGGGGGAGTGAGGGCGATGGAAAAACTACCAAATCAGTTTGTCAAATTCACATGAGAAGGATGGCAATGATTCACTGGTTCAAAGCGATACTTCTATACCTGCTACCACACCATCTACTCTCAAGAATAGTACAGTGGAGCACGCGTTGTCGGCATTTCCCGTTGCGTAAATCCATTACACGTTGGTTTGTTAGCCACTACAAAGTCGATATGTCAGAAGCCCTGGAGCCGGATCTTACCGCCTACCCGGACTTCAATAGTTTTTTTACGCGCGCGCTGCATCCCGAGACACGCCCTGTCGCTCAGGAAGCAGGACAAGTTTGCTGCCCGGCCGATAGTGCTATAAGCCAATTGGGAAATATCCAAGGGGCGCAGATCTTTCAAGCTAAGGGGCACAGCTACTCCCTCTTAGAACTGCTTGGCGGTTCCGAAGAACGGACAAACCCATACATGGGTGGGCGGTTTGCGACCATGTATCTCTCCCCCGGTGACTATCATCGACTGCATATGCCGTTGTCTGGTTGTTTGTTGGAAACAGTATATATTCCGGGGCGATTATTCAGCGTATCGCCCGACTACACCGAATCCATTCCTCATCTATTTACACGCAATGAGCGTGTCGCCTGCTTTTTTCAGACAGAGGCTGGCCCGATGGCCGTAGTCTTGGTGGGTGCTATCTTCGTAGGATCCATTGAAACGGTGTGGGCGGGTGAAATCACACCTCCGGGAGGTAAAGAGATCAAAGTAACGACTTACGATGTTACCGGCGATAATGTCATCCAGTTGGAACGAGGTGAAGAGATGGGGCGTTTCAACATGGGTGGCTCGACCGTTATTGTCCTGTTCGGGCCGGATTGTGTGAAGTGGGAGACTGCGCTTTTGCCCGAAACGCGGGTGCAGTTTGGTCAGGCATTGGGTCGGGTGCAGTGACTCCAGAGATGCTAAGGTCTATGAAAATTTAACTCTATTTGGGAGCAACAATGGAACCGTTTATTCATGATCTTACTTCTTTATTCAAACAATTAGGATTAGAAAACACAAATGAAGCAATTGAGGACTTTATATGCAGAAACAGACCTGTGCCTGGTCATTTAAAACTTCATGAAGCCGAGTTCTGGAGCGCATCACAAGCGTCTTTTTTAAAAGAGGCGATAGAGGAAGATTCCGACTGGGCAGAAATAGTTGATGAACTAAATGCCTTGCTGCATGGACCGCATGCATACACATAACAACTCAGCCAAGCTGAGTAAAATGAGTGATTTTCTAATGGAAAATCACTACCCAACTAGTTGAATACCTTGTAATTAATTCTCTATCCTAAGCGGGAACAAAATCAATTGATTTATTCAATTCACTGGTCGAGCCGCTGAATGGACATTCAAGTAACCTTCATAACGGAAACATAGGTCATGAGTCTTGAGATCATCGGTGCGGAATCCATAGGAGTACGCGGTCTTTGTTGTCAGGTGACACTGCCGCATCGACGCATAGTGATCGATCCGGGCGTATCGTTGGGCTACCTGCGTCATGGTTTATTGCCCCATCCGTTGCAGGTAGCCGTAGGGCGGAGGATACGAAAAAAGATTTTACAGGCACTTGATAACGCTACAGATGTGGTGTTTAGTCATTACCACGGTGATCACGTACCTTTGGTTGACGCGAATCCCTATCAGTTATCCGCCCAAGCGTTGCCATCCTGCTTTCGTAAACTGCGTTGTTGGAGTAAATCCGATAACGACCTATCTTCCAATATGAGCAAACGCTTCTGTGATCTGGCGGAACTGTTGGGTGTAAACATGATAGTTGCGGAAGGGCGTTCAGAGGGGCCTTTGTCATTTTCCCAAGCCGTGCCCCATGGCGCGCC
>DFBZ01000025.1:0-4244 GCA_002366835.1 Gammaproteobacteria bacterium UBA3067 | reverse complement strand
CGTGCCTGGAATAATGCGCTACGCTTGGCGCAAAGCGTCGGCACTGTTATCTTAGACCATCACTTGATGCGCAATAGGGAAGGAGCGATCTGGCTGGATGAGTTGTCTGCAGCGGTGGGTAAGAAAGTGTTTTGCGCCGCGGACTTCATGGGCAGACCTAGGCGGCTGCTTGAGGCAGAGAGGGCGCAGTTATATGAAGATATGCCCGTTCCTGAGGGGTGGCACGACGATTACACCAAGGGCCAGGTGAATCCCGATGAATACCTTGCTGATATGAAACTCTAGCCCCGTTTGATAATGGGATGTTGCTTGAAACTAAAAATTTATCATTAGTAACTATACCAGAGGTTGCACGGCACACTATGACGGCAAAGGCGGACATTCAGGAGAGTGAAGGAATTGTTTACAGCGAAGCACATTATCACGGGATGTCGGGGGGTATCGAAGTTACCACTTTGTTGATCCAAGTTGCATATAACTTGAATGGCTGGTCATGGCAGAAAGCCCTCTGTGTTAGGGTTGATGTTATATCTTATTGCTAACGAGCGGAGGGGCGATGGTCATGTTAGAACAAGACCTTCGAAATGAATTAAATCGGATTAATGGGGCGCTTGAAGTGCTGGGCCTGTTACGTGAGAAGTTGATAATACAAAAGGATGAGATAGGTGCCGAATCTGCGCAAGAGGCCGAGGATGAAATGCTTACCCAGGTCGAGGCCATGTACTTGGAATATCAGCGTCGTCGACATGAACTCCACCCGCATCATAAGAGCTATCTGTTTTATCTGATTGACGATGAAGTTATCCCCATTATTCATGATTGTTATGTTCTTCTGGTAAAGGGCGAGACAGTAGCCCCCGAGTTTGTGGGGCAAACGCTGCGGCTGGCAGACTTGTACGTGCATATGGATGATGAAGTACCGAAACAGGTCGTAAATGAAACCTATAGCTGGCTGGTGTTTGATGAGTTTGGCCGCCTCGATTTACATGCGGCGCTCGCTATCGAGGCATCACCGCTACCAACTATAGAAGAAAGAAAGCAAATACAAAACCGGCTGTTTAAACCCGATCCAGTAAACTAAAAATAGTTAACCCACATTTCTTATCAGGATGACGAGCTCTAGCTTGTTCTTTGAATCCATAAAGAGCTTCACCCACAAGGGGTGCCGAGCTCTTTAGTCGGAAATACGTCCTGCTATTCCATGTCTTCAATTAAGGCCGGTGCGCTTTGACCACAACAAAAGCCCCTTGTCCGTGATCGCTGCGTAAGGGTTCGATCTCTTGGATCTCATTCGGCGTTTTCAACAAAGTCTGTACCCAGAACGGCTCGGTGAAGCCTGTCTCCCACAGCAGGTGTTTCACCTCCGCGGCCGAGTAGAATGTCGCCTCACGGTAAAACACGTTTTCCGCTTGGTGAGTAAGGTAGTGTTGCCCGAGATGACTGGTGCGGTCGATGAATCCGATTATCAGCTCACCACCCGGCTTCAGAACTCGGCGCGCCTCTGCCAGCATGGCGGTGGCGTCATCCACGAAACAGATGGTGGTAACGCTCAGTGCATAGTCAAAGCTGCTATCTGCAAAGGGGAGCGCCTCGGCGACTGCCTGTACAGGGGAGATACCTCTGCCAGCGGCATAATCCAGCACTGCGCGCGCCGGGTCGATGCCCACCTGTACGCCCAGCGGAGATGCGAAACGATCGGTACCAACGCCGATAGCCAGTCCCAGGCCGTGCCAGGGCAGCAGGGCACGGACGGCCAACAACTCGGACTGATAGGCCGCCGCGTGGCGCATGAACCAGGCGTCATAGCGGCAGTGGTGGGTTTCGAAGGACGCGCACCTCGGCATGGCTAGAGCATCTCCTGCGGGCACTGGAAGTTTCGGTGGGCAGTGCGATAATTATTCGCACTCTGTTTTGGTTTATTGTTCCAATATAGACTGCACACCTAGTCACGCTCCGTCTTGTGATTTCGGTTAGCATCACTTTGGAGTAGTGATGAATCTATATAACCGGAAAGTTGCCTATCCAGGTCAAAATCACCGGTATCGACCCTCAAAGATTCGAGCTTGATTAGCTTATCCTTAGTTCCTACGACAATGATGTTTTCCCTGCCGACCTGCCATATTACATCGGCTGTAAATTGTTTGCTTCCCCTGCCAAAGATAAAACCATTACCACCTATGGGCGTTATAATAATTTTCCAATTATAAGGTTTAAACCACCGGCTTTAGCTACGAAACGGGGCAGGAGAGGGTGATGGGGTACAGATACGGCAGCCACACAATTTATCAAGAGGCTTCCTTGCCGCCCTGCAATAAGCTTTTGACATTAGACACCGAAAGGTAGCCGTAGAGCCTGAAATCCAACCTGCCTTCTTCTAAAGGCGTCCTCATCTATGTCGAGAACGTCCTCCTCGATGAAGTCGATACCCTCAACGAAAGCGTCCACCATTTCAGCTGCCGCTCTGGTACTAAACGCAAAGACTGAACTGAACACTTTGACGCCGGCGGGTACCGCAACAATGGGGAGCTTGAGGCCGATTGCATCGTAGACGTCTCTTGCGGTGCCATCGCCGCCAACGATGATCAACAGATCCACACCCTCTGCTAACATGTCGGTGGTGATTCGCTTGGTATCTTGCGCCGACGTTTCTTGGTCAATGGTTCCAACTACGGTAATAGGTATACCGATGTCCTTTACATACTCTTCGCCTATCTGGCCTGGTGCCACGAATAGCTCAATGCTATCTCTACTTTTGATATGAGGCAGGAAGTCTATAGCCCTCGCCGGCGTAACAGGTTTGGCACCTAGTTGCAGGGCCGTTTGGTAGACCTCTCCGTCAGTCCCTTTCAGGCCTACGCTGCCGCTCATCCCTGCAACTGGGTTTACAAGCAAACTAATCTTTTTCTTCATCTGCTTTCCCGGGTTTCAATTGTCTGCGTGGCAATCACACCCAAGGGTGTACTAATAGTTATTAGCTAGATCATTCATGTGCGATTGGCTTGTCTGTAAACAGGTAATCCTTCATTTCTTTTTCGAATGTTTTATCTTTCCGCCTAATCCACTCTAAAATCATGGAGGCGTGTTCTTTTTCTTCGTCCCTATTGTGCGCCAGTATTGCTTTCAGCGCTTCATCTTTACAGAGGTCCACCCTCTGGTTGTACCAATCCACCGCATCCAGCTCTTCTTTTAAGGATTCAATCGCGCGGTGCATGTCGCGGACATCATCAGATAGTTCACTGCTTGGTTCTTGATATGCCATCAGTCTTTCCTTTTGAATATTGTTTGAATGATGAATAAGTGTTCAAAGTTGTCGGTAAGCGGTATTGCGGAGGTTTATGTCCGACTTAACTGTCCTGTAGTAGCTCAGACCTGACCTGGCAGTTACCCGTTTTTTCCGGTGCCTGTCAGCTTAGATTTGAGCTAAATTCTTCTCAGCCCAAATCGATTTACCATCAAGTAAAGTTTGCATTGGCGTTCTGCCGCAGCACATCTTACCTTGATGAGTTCGGTCATTGTTATAGTATTCAATCCAGCCGTCCAGATCTTTTTGTAATTCCTCCATTGTCGAATAAAGCTTCTTACGAAAAGTGATCTGATAGAACTCGTTCAAAATGGTTTTATGAAAGAGTTCACAGATACCATTTGTCTGCGGTGACATCGCTTTTGTCTTGGTATGATCAATGTCATTGATGGCCAAATAAAGCTGGTAATCATGCTGGTCGACTCGGCCGCAATACTCTGTTCCACGGTCGGTTAAAATACGAAGCATGGGCAGTTCTTCCTGCTCAAAGAACGGCAATACTTTATCGTTAAGTGCATCGGCAGCGGTGATTGGCGTCTTCGTTGTATAAAGCTTGCAGAACGCCACTTTGCTGTAGGTATCAACAAATGTTTGCTGGTAAATACAGCCGACACCTTTGAGATTGCCGACGTAAAATGTGTCCTGAGAGCCCAGATAGCCTGGGTGTGCGGTTTCAATTTCACCGCAAGCCTCATCGTCATGTTTCTTTTTCGTAAGCGCCTATTAATCACGGTGCTTGCTCAATGTTCATACTCCACGGCAGTAATGCTTCTATTCTCTCAACCGTATCCGCGTAAGGCAGCTGTTTTAAAATAACTCTGAAGTACTCATAGGGCTCCAGTCCGTTGGCTTTGGCCGTTTCTACCAAGCTGTAATAAAGCGCGCTTGCATGGGCGCCTTTTGGCGTATCGCTAAACAGCAAGTTTCGCCGCCAAATACAAAA
>DFBZ01000043.1:545-2897 GCA_002366835.1 Gammaproteobacteria bacterium UBA3067 | reverse complement strand
CGAATAACCAGTGTTAATGACTGACTACCTGCTACACCACCCATTGAGGGTACAATGCCATTAAGTACGGCTAAAATAGGTAGTAATGACGACATTCGCCTTTGACTCGGCGCGCAGTTGAATATGCAGCGCATCTCCGCTTACGACGCCTCCCGGCGGGTGAAGGGGGTAAATATGCACACAGTCTTTTCCTTCGGGGTAAAAAGGTTTTTGCACATACAGTGGGCCGTGATGCTCGGTGGAAACCAGCCTTGCCCCGTAGTCACCCCCTACGCAGCGCAGCGATAAATGTGCTTGCCAGCTAGGTTTGTTTTCGCTGCTGCTAACGTGCTTTTGTGCTGGAATGGCCGCCTCCATGCTTATTGCATCATCTAAACGGCAAGGTGTTTTTTGATTAAGGCATCACTGAGCTGCGTCATATCGTCGGAAGCCACCACTTTACCTTTTTCCATCAGGTGGAAATATTGCCCGACGCGACGTGCAAAGCCGAGCTTTTGCTCTACCAGCACAACAGTGAGATTTTCTTCTTTATTAAGCTTGGTAATCACATCGCCGATTTGCTGCACGATGTTAGGCTGAATCCCCTCATTGGGCTCATCCAATAGTAAAATTTTAGGCTCGATGACTAAGGCGCGACCAATGGAGAGCTGCTGCTGTTGCCCGCCAGATAAATCACCGCCACGACGGTGTATCATCGATTTAAGCACGGGGAAAAGTTCATATATTTTTTCGGGGATTTGTTTCGCGCCATCTTTACGGCAAGCAAGACCGGTTAATAGGTTTTCTTCCACGGTGAGTTGCGGGAATATTTCACGCCCTTGGGGCACATAACCCACGCCGATACGGGGGCGCTGCTCAGTGCTTAAGGCATTGATATTTTCGCCGTCTACCATCATATCGCCTGATTGTATCGGCAACATTCCCATCAGGCATTTTAATAGGGTGGTTTTACCCACGCCATTTCGCCCCATAATACAGGTGACGCTGCCCTCTTCTATTTTCATATCCAAATCCCATAGGATTTGGGAGCTACCATAAAGCTGGTTTATTTTTTTAAATTCAATCACTGCTCTTCACCCAGGTAAACTTCTCGCACGGCTGCATTTTCTTGCACTTCATTCATGGTGCCCTCGGCCAGCACCGAACCTTGATGCAAAACGGTGACGGTTTTAGCAATGCTGCGAACAAATTCCATATCATGCTCTACCACAATAACGGTTCGCTCACCGGCTAACTCGGTAAGTAGCTCGGCGGTGCGCTCGGTTTCTTGCGCTGTCATACCCGCTACGGGCTCATCCACCAACATAACGCGGGGGCCAGATGCGAGCAACATGCCAATTTCCAGCCACTGCTTTTGTCCGTGGGACAAGGCACCGGCAAGCTGCATACTTTGATCTTTTAGGCCGATGGTTTTTAATACTTCATCAATACGATCCATCTGCGCGTCGGATGTACGAGAGAATAAAGTAGGCATTAGATCTTTAGAGGTTTTTAGCGCCAGCTCGATATTATCGAACACGCTATGAAACTCAAACACCGTTGGCTTTTGGAATTTTCGGCCAATTCCCAACATGGCAATTTCAGCCTCTGTGTGTTTTAACAGATCAACCCTTTGGCCAAAAAACACTTTGCCGGAATCGGGCCGTGTTTTTCCAGTGATGACATCCATCAAAGTGGTTTTACCTGCACCATTGGCACCGATCAGGCAGCGCAGCTCTCCATCATTGACGTAAAGGTTTAAATCGTTCAGTGCTTTGAAACCATCAAAGCTAACGCTTAATCCTTCGATATATAAAATAACCTTGTGAGAGACATCAATAATTTCATTGTCTTCTATCAAAAATTCAAACACACGGTCGCGGCGCATTAATTCCCGAAACTGTTCTAAAGCATTCATGAGGGCTCCCCTTCTTCTGTAGATTTCGGAAGACCCTTTTTCTTTAACAGCCCTTCAAACAAACCCGTTACGCCATTGGGTAAAAAGATAGTAACACCCACAAAAAGCGCACCCAGCATAAATAGCCACGCCTCTGGCATTAGTGCAGTAAATCGAGTTTTGGCATAGTTAACAATGATGGCTCCCAGTACAGCCCCATAGAGCAGCCCTCGCCCACCCACTGCGACCCATACCACTACCTCAATTGAGTTAAGTGGAGAAAATTCACCCGGATTAATAATACCTACTTGCGGCACATATAGGGCACCGGCAATACCCGCCAGCACGGCAGAATAAACAAACAGCCACACTTTATAGCTTTCTGTTTTATACCCTACAAAACGTGCCCGCCCTTCTGTATCACGCAGGGCAACAATAACGCGACCGAATTTAGACTCTAAAATAAAGTGGCTTAA
>DFBZ01000043.1:0-526 GCA_002366835.1 Gammaproteobacteria bacterium UBA3067 | reverse complement strand
TCACTTTGTAAATCAAAACCAAGAATTTCTTTAAAATCGGTTAAGCCATTATTACCGCCAAACCCCATTTCATTACGAAAGAAAGCCAGTAGCAAGGCATAAGTGAGGGCTTGGGTCATAATAGACAAATAAACACCTGTAACCCGCGAGCGAAATGCCAATGTGGAAAAAACAAAGGCAAGCAAACCTGGCACCACCATGGCCATTAGTATCGCAAAGGGGAAAAAATCGAAACCCTGCCAAAACCAGGGCAATTCTTTCCAATCTAAGAACACCATAAAGTCAGGTAGCAGAGGGTCGCCGTAAACACCGCGATCACCAATCTGTCGCATCAAATACATACCCGTGGCATAACCACCCAAGGCAAAAAATGCCCCGTGACCCAAACTCAAAATGCCGCAATAGCCCCAGATCACATCAACCGACAAGGCCAACAAGGCATAACTGAGGTATTTTCCCATTAGGGTAATGGTATAGGTATCTACATACAGGAAATTGTCTGGCGCTAATAATAAATTACTTAAAG
>DFBZ01000150.1 GCA_002366835.1 Gammaproteobacteria bacterium UBA3067 | reverse complement strand
AAGCAAAGGATCTAATATTGGTAGATCTACAAAAAGCAGCACGATAGAAACAATTAGGACTGCAACCCAGCCAAGTACGTCTTCAAGCAAATGCCACTGACGCATCATCCGCTAAGGGTAATACGCGGACTGTTAACAAGTCCAGCCGGGTGCGAATCGTTGCCGATGAACGAACGAACCGCCTTATTCTTAAAGGGGAAAAGTCAGCCAGGGCGAGAATTCGTAAACTTGTCAAAGAGCTGGACAAGCCTTCTACGAAAAGTGGCACAATACAGGTCATTTACCTGCAACATGCTGATGCGGCTAAGATTGCAGAAATTATTACTGGTCTGTTAACGCAACGAAGTCAGTCAGTGCGGACTGTTAAGGCTGGGGCGCGTTCCTCCTCAGGTAAAGCATCGACGGGCGCGCAGTCTTCAATGATTCAGGCGGATGAATCTTTAAATGCATTGGTAGTGCAGGCTGAGCCGGGCCAAATGGCTGAAATTAAAAATATTGTGAGTCAGCTTGATGTGCGTCGTGCCCAGGTGTTAATTGAGGCGGCTATTGTAGAAATATCGGCCAGTGCGGGTCAGGACTTGGGAGTACAGTGGGGTTTTGGTTTTAACAACGAAGGCCCAGTGGGTGGTATTAACTTTGAAAATGTGGGTAATAGCATCAGTACGATTGCTGCAGCCATCGCAAGCCCCTCCGCGGCAGCGACCACTGCGCTGGCAAATGGCATCACCCTTGGTGGAGGCAAAAGGAGCGGTGATAATATTGAGTTTGGCGCGATCTTGCAGGCTTTGGCTTCCACCGCTAATACCAATATTCTTTCAACGCCCAGCATTATGACTATCGATAACCAGGAGGCGGAAATAGTTGTTGGGCAAAACGTTCCTTTTATTACAGGCTCAACCACCAGCACTTCCTCCGGCACCAGTAATCCATTCACAACCGTTAGTCGAGAAGATATTGGTTTAACTTTACGTGTTATTCCCCATATTCATGATGGTGACGTATTGCGTTTGGAAATTTATCAGGAAACCTCAGATCTTGTCGCCCCGCCTGCGGGAATAAACGCCAGTGACATTACCACTACAAAACGTTCTATCAAAACAGTCATACTCTCTGACGATGAACAAACCATTGTCTTGGGTGGCCTGGTCAGGGACGATGTGATTGATTCTGTCAGCAAAGTGCCCCTTTTGGGTGATGTGCCTTTTTTCGGCAGGTTGTTTAGAAGCAATACGCAGCAGCATTCCAAGAAAAATCTGATGGTATTTTTGCGGCCCACCATCTTAAGAGATGAAAAAAGCGCCACTGCTTTAACCCATCAAAAGTATTCCGGAATTAAGATGCTTCAAAACGAAATGGAGAAAAATCGGGGTATTATCGAGGTGGAAGTTGATGCTGGTTTTCCTGAGAATGTGACTGAGATTTTTCGCTAGAGAGCCTCTCATTACGGTTGGCTGAAAGCGAGGGGGTGAGGCTTTTAAAGCTCGCGGTTAAGCGGCAGGGAAGGGGTTTTGCCAAAACGGAATAGTTGTGGGATTTTAAAACTGTCTCGCGCTTTGATACTGCTTCTGCTGGTGTTTAGTCTATCTGGCTGCACCATAAAGTTCTTTTATGAGCAGATTGACTGGCTGGTGCCTTGGCAACTAGATCGTCACCTTGACTTAAGTTCTTCTCAGAAAAAAACACTAAAACAAGCCGTTTCAAGCCAACTTCGCTGGCATCGACAAGCCCAGGTTTCTGCTTATATCGTCACTTTGAAAGAGTGGCAGCGGTTTTTTTCTGCTCCGTTTTCCCGTAACGAATTTGATGTTCTCAACCAGAAAACCCAGAATCATCTGGTGAAATTGACCGAACATCTTTTGCCGGACGTTTGGCGTTTTCTTCACTCTCTCAGCCCAAAGCAGCGCTTGTCTGTTTACCAATTAATTCAAGAGTATAACCAGGATTATTACGATGAGTATTTGGCGGATGACGTTGATTTAGCAAGTGTGCACTTGAAAGAATCGAAAGAGGCTGCGCGTTTTTGGCTGGGTTCAGTGAGCGATGAGCAGGAAAAGAGGCTGCTTGTTCTGGTTGCTAAGTATCAAGGCAGTGAAGCAGAAACTATGCGGAATCGTGAAAGGTGGCTGTTTCGTTTGAAGGAAATTCTTGAGTCAGAAGCAGGCCAAGATGAAAAATTTCTAAAACTCGAGCAGTTGTTTTTATCTCCTCGTGACGATTGGAGTGAAGAATACCAAAAGCGTTTTGACTACAATGCGGAACTCTCTGCGCAGATGATGGAAGAAATACTAAAGCTCGCCACTCCTCGTCAGCGAGACCATTTGATCCGGCGCTTTAAAAGCTGGCAGGACCAGTTTCAGGTAATCAGCAAGAAGGGTGATTCTTGAGAACTGAGAACTTTATTTAAACCTGAGAACCCCTGATTAATAGGTAACATCAAAAAAACATGGCTAAAACTGAACTACTGTACGGCTTACATAGTGTTAAGGCGATTTTAGAAAAACACCCAGAAAACGTGCTGGAACTGCTGGTCCAGCAGGGCCGGGATGACCAACGTATCGCTGAAATCCTGCAGATAGCGGATAATTTTGGTGTGACGGTTCAACGGGCAAAGGCAAAAACCCTAGAGCAGTTATTACATCAGGCTTACAATCAGGGCCACTCTAATCACCAAGGCGTGGTGGCGCGTTGTCGGGTGCAGGCAATTGCTTCAGATTATGACTTGAGTGTGTTTCTGGAAAAGCTCGACCACCCGCCTCTTCTTCTTGTTCTGGATAGCGTAAGCGACCCGCAAAACCTGGGTGCATGTTTGCGGGTG
Organism: Gammaproteobacteria bacterium UBA3067; assembly: GCA_002366835.1. Taxonomy (GTDB): domain Bacteria; phylum Pseudomonadota; class Gammaproteobacteria; order Pseudomonadales; family UBA3067; genus UBA3067. The sequence goes on along the minus strand of DFBZ01000150.1, from coordinate 33 downwards.
GCGGATGGAGCGGGTGTCGATGCGGTCATTACC
>DFBZ01000117.1:2855-5638 GCA_002366835.1 Gammaproteobacteria bacterium UBA3067 | reverse complement strand
GAGCTTATGGCTTGTTCACAGAGTGCCGACCATGCTTCGTCATCAAGCTCTGTATCAATGTTCACTTGACGCCTCTGATGCCGCTGATTAAGCTCTTTAAAGCGTCTCATTAAGCGAAAGCGATCCTTTAGCATTGCCTGCTCGATGATTTCCTGTAACTGCTGCCTATTCACTAAGACCTCTTTGTGGCTCGACGAAACTGGCTATTTTACTGCGACAGCCCCCCCGTACCAAGAAATTAACAAGCTAAAGCGAGCCCCCGCTTGAAAACTTATTAAAAAGAGAAACATATGATACTAGCCGGTGATATTGGTGGAACAAAATCACAGTTTGCCCTTTTCAACCCGCTTAATAATAAAACCCTATGGGAAGCACGTTATGCCAGTGCTGACTTTTCCCGTTTTGACGGCCTAATTGATCAGCTAGAAGAAGATCTAAAGCAGTGCAATCATACACTCAGCCAAATCAAACATGCGGCACTGGCCATTGCTGGCCCCATCGAAAATAACTGCTGCCAAACCACCAATTTACCTTGGTTTATTAATGGCAAGCAGCTCGCTGCCAAATTGGGCTTAAAAAAAGTAAAGCTACTCAATGATGTTGAGGCCAGCGCACTAAGCATCCCCCACCTGAATAGTTCGCAGCTGCCCTCACTCACTCCCTGGACGAAAGGACAAGCACACAAAGCCATCGCAGTGGTTGCGCCAGGCACCGGCTTAGGGGAAGCAGCTTTGTTCTGGAGTGGAACGTCCTATCAAGCCCAGGCCAGCGAAGGTGGACACAAGGATTTAGCCCCGCGCTCAGAGTTAGAGTTCGGGCTTTTCAAGTATGCGCAAAAACAGTTCGGCCACGTCAGTGTGGAACGCATTCTCGGGGGAAGTGGGATTACGCTAATTTATCATTACCTGCAGGACGCTTACGGTAAAAAGGACTCACAAGAGCTGCAAGCCAAAATAAGTACAGGCGATAGCAACGCCAACATCACTGGGCTCGCACTGGCGAAACAAAGCGTTTTATGTGAACAAACACTGGAGATTTACGTTTCACTGCTTGCTGCAGAATGCGCCAATATTGCTTTGCAATATATGTCTTTGGGGGGTGTGGTTCTTGCAGGAGGTATTCCACCTAAAATACGCTCAGCCTTACAGAGTCAGTTTTTTTTGGACAGCTACCTCGATAAGGGGCGTTATAAGAGCGTGTTGGAAAAGATTCCTGTTCGGCTTTGTTTGGAAGAAAGGTCGGCACTTGTTGGTGCGGCTTTCTCGACCAAGATTTAAACCTAGATAAAAAATACAACGCGTAAAATATAGCTTATGCGTTGTATTTTTTGCCTATAGAAAAACTTACCCAGTTACTTGATGTCACCTGTAAATATTACAGGTGAACCACCTAGAGATCCCGAGAAAGATAAGTCAGCATCAAGTTTAAGATCAACCAAATCCCCCATGAAACTCTCCCTATCAGAAGCACCTGCTCCAATAAACGCTTCTTTTTGAGGCGTGCTCTGACCATCAATTGAGTGAGAAACAGAAAGCCTTATTCGTGAACTCACGGCATTCCCAGAGCCTGTATCGGTTACGGCGTCTGCGGTTAGAACGATACCCTGAGCCACTATGGATGCACTAGTTAAGGATTCCACGCCCGCTTGTATCAATTTAGCACACAAAATATCATATTCATCAGACTTATAGTTAATGGAGCCAAGGCTAGCACCCGTTTGAGATCTGACCTTATACCCAACAGTATTACCCAAACGACCGTAAAAGTTTAGCGCGGTGCTTGAAGCTGGTTCAGCAAAATCACGACCTTCGACATGCAGCTCAGTATTATTCACGATGGTTACAGAAACCTCTTCATTGGAATTAGCTATGGGCAATACGCGTGTTTCAGTCATTTGGAATGAGCCACTGGTTCCGTCGTAGCTATTCCCGTTTTCTGTTAAATTAATAAGTTCTCCAGATTCCCAATAACCGCCGCTACAGTCCTTGATTTCAATCTCATTGTCATTACTGGTGGTGTTGATCTGAAATACATTCATTACCTGATCTTGTTCATATAAACCGCCCTCAGCGCTGCTGGTCTCACAAGTATCAGCTTCAGAAAATATGACCCATAAACCATCCAAACTTTCATTAGCAACCGTTTTAGAACTCTCATAGGCTGTGGACACCATGCCTTGCCAACGGGCACTATCTTCGTCTGAAATAAGTGATTTACTTTGATCTAGTATGCTTGGTACGCATTGCACAACTTCGTCAACATCTCTATCAAAGGGACCTCCACCATCCCCTGCATCAACGGGATCTCCACCATCCCCTGCATCAACAGGATCTCCACCTGAAGACCCTCCTCCACACGCAGCCAAGCCACCCGCCAAACACGCAACCATCAAAAAATAAGGGACCTTTGTCATACTAACACCTACATATATTGGAACCGGGCAGCCTTGAGAATTGGCGCCACAGAGCTTTAGATTAATTTTTAACCTGCGCCACTCTACCCAAAGTTTCCCCCACTTTCCAGTACTAACTATGTGCAAAAGGTATGACCTTTTGATGATGAGTGTCGGGATGATCGTTACTGCGGAGAATAAATATCGACAAAAGGAAAATGAGGCAGCGCTAACAGCTGAGCCCCCTGAAACAAAAAGGCCCGATTGATTTCTCAACCGGGCCTTTGGGATACCTATTTTCTGTTAAAGAATGCGTCTCTTATAGAATGTTAACTTAAATCTCTATAGCGTCATCAATGTGGCTTGGCTCATCTTCAAGCTCAACAATCAA
>DFBZ01000117.1:0-2713 GCA_002366835.1 Gammaproteobacteria bacterium UBA3067 | reverse complement strand
AAAAGCAAAGAACTTTATGTGCTTGATCTATAAGCAGAGGAAATAAGAGAGGGGAAATCTTGGAAAGTTCTACTAGAAAAGTGGCGGAGCGGACGGGATTCGAACCCGCGACCCCCGGCGTGACAGGCCGGTATTCTAACCAACTGAACTACCGCTCCGCATAACTGCGTTGCTACTTTTCTAATTCAACCTGCCGTTGAAAGCAGATTGGTGGGTGGTACAGGGATCGAACCTGTGACATCCGCCTTGTAAGGGCGACGCTCTCCCAGCTGAGCTAACCACCCAAGAAGCCGCGCATTTTACGCACATTATTTTCAATGTCAATCAATAATTTAGCCTCAATGGAACAAGATTACCAAGAAGCCACGCCACTTTTTTCTTTGCATGAGGACAGGCGGTGAAGGTATCATTCGCCACCTGCCCCCACGCCCAGCTCAGCCCTCTCGATTCTGAGATCCAGGGCTTGAGATAGTGACTGTAACTGGAGTATTTAATTGGAAATTTTTAAAGAATTTCAATTTGAAGCCGCCCATTGTTTGCCGAATGTGCCGGATGACCATAAGTGCCGAAGGCTACATGGCCATTCCTTTAAAGTAAGCATTTATGTAAAAGGTGAAGTAGGTGAAACCACCGGCTGGGTTATGGACTTTTCCGATATTAAAGCTGCCTTTAAACCACTTTATTTGCAACTGGATCACTACTACCTGAATGATATCGAGGGTTTAGAAAACCCCACCAGCGAGAACCTAGCCCGATGGATCTGGCAACGCCTGGCACCAAACCTAAAAGGCTTAAGCAAAATTATCATTAAGGAGACCTGCGAATCAGGCTGTGTTTACGAAGGCGACTAACCTAGCCTTTAACACGGCCTTTCAAGACAAAGGCTCTCTATTAAATTCGGCCACTCCAGAAGTTATTTTCAATTTCGCGCACATTCTTGTGCAGAGTATATTTTTCTCCCAGCTCCATGGTGAAACGGGAATTTTCTTCATAGCAAGGCCACTGGCCCAGCGCCGCACAGCTTGGGTCTCCCGTTCTTGCAAAGGCGATCCAGGCATCTTGCATGGTATTTGAAAGCTTTTGCGCGCCTTCGCCACCCCCGGTAAACATTTTTCCTAACCCTGAGTCCACGCTACCAAAAACAAGCGGGATATCCGCCGCATGGACTGCACCAAAAGGCCCTTTATCCCAGCTGCATAGGTAGTTATAAACCTTCGCTCCATGCTGGGCCTGGGATTCGGCCATACGATTAGACGGCACCCCAAAGGCTTTGTCAGATTCGAAATCACCGTAGAGGTCCAGCAACTTGGCACTGAAACCGGCAGCGCTTTCATCGAAACCACCGCGTGAATGATAGTACGCTAACATTGCCTGCTCACCAGCGCCGGGAAGCGCTCTTTCCATCAGCTTCTGCAACCCCGCAAGGTCTAAATCAAAATACTTATCCGCCACACTGCCCTTCGGCCCCATAGGTACTTTGAGGAAGTAGCTCCACTCCTGGCTCATAGTGCCGAGTAGAAGATTTACGCCAGTAGCGTTTTCTGCCAAGTAGCGCAGCGGCACCTCTGGCAAAATATCATCGCCCAACACTGGAACCAGTGGCATGCCAAATAGGGGCATTGGGGAGGGGTAATCACCTCTTTGCACCCCTTGCTTCATCGCGAAATGCTGCGCTTTTAACAAACCGTTGGCCGGTAAGGTGAAAATGGCATCATCATTCGTCAGTTCAAGCTTTTCCCAATAGACACTGCGCAGCCGCTCGGCTTCTTCAGCCTTTAAAAAATAATCAGGCGAACCACTTTGAACTATGGCGCTTCTAAATAGACCTTTTGCTGCGGGGGAACTCAGCAAGCTGGCAATACAAATTGCGCCGGCTGATTCGCCAAATACTGTGACATTGTCAGGGTCACCACCAAAGTCAGCGATATTTTCCTTAATCCATTCCAGGGCAGCTATTTGATCGCGCAGGCCGATGTTGCTATCTACACGACTGCCAAAACGCTCTTTCAAATGAGCAAAACCAAGCAGACCCAGGCGGTAGTTGATGCCCACCACAAGCACATCACCACGTTTGGCCAGGGAGCTACCATCATATTGAGGCATGCTCGCGGAACCGCTGACAAAGCTGCCGCCATGAATCCACACCATCACTGGGCGGGCTGTTTTATCCACCGCTGGTGTCCAGAGATTGAGATATAGGCAGTCTTCACTGATTTGCCCCATGGGGTTCATGGGGCTGACTTCCTGGATAGACGAAGGAGGATAGCGCGTGGCATCGCGAATGCCTGCCCAAGGCGAGACCTTTTGCGGCGCCCGAAAACGCAGAGCTTCAACGGGCGGTTGCGCATAGGGTATACCACGAAAAGCGGTAAAACCCTGCTGCGCTAAACCCGCCAACTTTCCATGTTGCGTTGTAGCGGTGCCATCCATGTCAGGCCTCTTTTATTTAGGCTAGTCGCGAATTAACTTAAAGTGGGAGCGCGCCACTGCGATGGCTTTATTTGGATCATCCTGCCAGGCAGTAATTTGCACGTTAGCAATACGCTTGCCTAATTTAACGATATCGCAACGCGCGTAGGTCTCTTGCGCGCGACCAGAAAGCGTATAGTCAATATTAAAGTCAATCCCTTTGGGCTGACTGGTGCACTCCATTGCCCACATTAAACTCATAACAGCCGCGTTCTCCATAAAACCCGCAATAACGCCACCACGG
>DFBZ01000055.1 GCA_002366835.1 Gammaproteobacteria bacterium UBA3067 | reverse complement strand
GAGCAGGGTGTCCTGACTCATTAATAAATCGGGATCATTTAATGTGGCAGCTTGAATCGCAAAGCGTTCTGCAATGGGCGTGTGCAAAATAAGATTGAGTCTATCGTAGGCTTTTATTACTGCTGAATTGGCCTTGAGCACCTGCTGCTGGGTGAGGGCTATTTCACTTTCCCAGCGAAATATTTCGGCGGCATTGGCCAAGCCTGCGCGAACCCGATTTTTTGCTAAATCAAGATGTGCCTGAGTCAGCTTAAGGTTGTTTTTCAATATACCCTGCTGGGTTTGAGCTATCAGGATGCTTAAATAAGCGCTGGTGGCATTTTTGACGACATCCAGCTCCAGTGCACGCTGTTGGGCTTCTTGTGCGATACGCAGGTGCTTTTGTATGGAAAGGTTTGCCAGGGCACGTTCTGAAAATAGGACTTGTTCCAGGCGAATTGCACCTTGGCTGCGGGTTTCCGGATTAAGACCGATTTCCACAAAAGGGTTATCAGCGTTCATTTGGAGGTGGGTGAGATTTGCGGTGATTTTTGGGAATAAAATAGAGCGGGCTTCGTGAATATTTTTATCGCTGATTTCAGTGTTGAGCTTTCCGCTGATAACGGCCAGGTTTTGTTCAATGGCCGTTCTCGCTACGGTATGTAAATCTAAAGGTGTGCAGGCCATATCCGGCCCATCGTTCACCAGCAGGGCGGTGTCTATTACATCAAAGCAGGGGGAAACATTAATGGCTCGTGCGGTGTTCATATTAATGGCGATACGTGGCGATTCATCAAAATAGACGGGCTGGCGGCTGGTTTTTCCTCCCCTCAGCACTGCCTGCATATTCAAAGCATTACGGCGAGCTAGCCGTTGCCAGTGTGACGCGGATTGATTGGACATCAAAATACCATCATCCACCGATAGATCACTCATCCAGTTGTAGCTGGGCAACTTTCGTTTAATCAGCTTTTTAATCACTGCGGCTTTTGCTTGGCGATTAAGTCTGGGCAGGGGGGCTATCATTACCGCTTCTGTGTTGTCTGATATCTTTGAGACTAATTCTTCTGAGGGTTTTGAGCTGGTGACAACATCCAAGGTAAGTCCCATTTTACTGGCTTGTGCTTTCAAACGTTGATCAAGCTGAGCTTGGGCAGAAAATATTTCGTGGTCTATTAACAGAGTAAGGTGGGTGAAGGGGGTGACAGTCTGGAATGCTTGTAAGGCATCAGAAAACTGCGTTTCAGCACTGAGATAATTAATATTTTTTATGCCGCTGCTTTTCTCTTTGGGACTTAAACCCAGTAATTCGCTATTACTGATAAAAGGGGCAAAGGTAGGTTTTTGGGCGGGATTGGAAACGGCAGCCTGGCTAGCTAGCCAGCCAAGTGCGAGGACCATGTCAACGCGTTTGTCTTGCTGTAAGGCCTGTAGCCTTTGGGTGATTTTTTCTTTTGACCAATCGCCATGGACTTGCTGGGACGAAGGAAAAACAAGGTTGAACTCACCTTCGGTCAGGGTGCGGAGCTCTTCAATAAATAGGGCATGAAGACTGGCGGCACTATTGTTTTGGTTTAATGCGCCGTCAGTAATAACGGCGATAGTGGTGGGCTTATTATTTAAACTCTCTTCAGAGTGCGAGACTGAGTTGAATAGCAGCATCAGCCCTATAGATAACAGTGCATTAAAAATGGCGTGTCGTCTTCTCATTGATTACTCACCCTTGGTGATGCTGTTTCCTCAATGTAGCATGATTTAATACAAAACCCTTGAGTAATTTAACCCTTGATGTTTTCCTCAGGTTTAAGCTGGGGTTTTTAGGTATTTCTCCCGCCAAGAAAATAACGCAGCGTAATTAAACTGGCTCCAGCAATAGCAAGCCACTGATGGCTGGGTGACTGTTGAAGATGCTCAAGATTAGGCAGGGTGGGTGAAAGGGCAAAGCCGATGGCAATTAAACCCAGTAACAAAAATGCCGTATCAGCTCGGCGGCGGTTTTCCATTTTCCGCTGCTGTTTCATCAGTTTTCGATACTGTTTATTTTGATCCCCCAGTTCTTGAAGGCTGTTGTGAATAAGCTGGGGAATCTCGGGTAAGCTCTGTAATAAATTAGGCGCATCCTGTCGGATTTTTTTGAGAATTTTCTCCGGGCCGAGTTGCTCTTTCATCCACTTTTCCATGAGTGGGCGGCCTATGTTCCAGATATCGAGCTGGGGGTTCAGCTGGCGGCCTAAACCTTCGATATGAAGAACGGTTTTTTCTAACAAAATAAACTGGGGTTTGGCTTCAAGGTTAAAACGGCGTGCCAGGCTGTATAGTCGAATTAATACGGGGCCGAAATCAATTTGATCTAATGGCTGTTCGAAAACGGGTTCGGCGGTACGTTGTAAGGCGCGGGCGAATTCGTGAATATCGGTATCTTCGGGAACCCAGCCATGTTTACACATGCTTAGAGCGATGGCCTCGTAATCCTGTTGTAAAAATGCATAGACGTTGTGGGCGAGAAAGGATTGATCTTGCTGGCTAAGAGACCCAGCGATGGCACAGTCAATGGAAATATAAGTGGGGTTGTCGGGGTCTGTTATATCGACAAAGATATTGCCCGGGTGCATGTCCGCATGAAAGAAGTTGTCATTAAAGACTTGTGAGAAAAATATCTGCACGCCTCGTTGCGAGAGCTTGTCCATGTCGACATTGTTTTTAATCAAGGTGGCGACATCGGTAACGGGTACGCCGTATATGCGCTCCTGTACCATGATTTTACTGGTGCAATAATCCCAGTAAACTTCGGGAATATATAAATAATTCGTTTTTTTAAGGTTGCGGCGAAAGCGTGCCGTGTTGCTGGCTTCAATGCTCAGATCCATTTCATCGAGCAGAATGTCATGGTAATTGACAATGACACTATGGGGGTGGAAGCGACGCAAGGGAGGGATAATGTTTTCTGCCCACCGGGTTAGCATCAGCAATACGGCGAGATCCCGGCGAACGGTTTTTTCGATATTGGGCCGCACCACTTTAACAACTATTTTTTGCCCATTGGCGAGTTCTGCAGCATGGACTTGGGCGATGGATGCCGACGCCATAGGCTTTGCGTCAAATTTATCAAAAAGCTCTGAGATGGGTTTTCCAAGCTCCTTTTCGATAATATCAATGGCTGCTTGCTCACCAAAGGGGGGGACGCGATCCTGCAGTTTTTCTAATTCCAGTATGAGAGCAGCAGGCAGTATGTCTGGCCGGGTGGAAAGCATTTGGCCTAATTTTATAAAGAGGGGGCCAAGCTCTACCAGTGTGTCCCGCAGGCGACTTTCAAGGTGAGGGTCGCCGGAATTAAACCACGAGGAGGGGATGAGCCTGAGTATAAAGCGCAGGGGTAGAAAAATAGGTTCGCGGGGTAGAAGTCCATCAAGACGATGTTTGCCTACGATGTGAATAACTTGAAAAATACGGAATAGTTTAAACAAGACGTGGCCTTTATAGGGTAATCGTAACGAGTTAGCTTTCTAAGCGCGCCTTGAGGGTTTGAATGCGACCTTCGAGATGACTAACCGCTTCGTCCAGCTGCGCGACCTCTGTGCCAAATTGCTGCACTTCCTTTTCATTCACCACCGCACGACTTTCGTAATGCAGGTATTCGCGGGTATTGCGCAGCATTGACTGGTGTACTTTTTTGGTCCAGCGGCCAAAACGCCGTCCTTGCCTGCCAATTTCATGGGCGGCGATATCGCCAATAAAGCCGGACAGTAATTCTTCCCAGTCAACTTCCAGTTCGCGGGCGAGATTTAAGCATTCTTCCGCGAGGGCCTGATCACCCTGAATGTCGATGGGTGCTTCCGCCAGGCTTTGGTCTTTTTTTCTCAGCAGTTGTACAAGATTAAACGTACTGCCGTGCAAGCTGGCATCGGCTTTCCCTTCGTCGTAAATACTAAAAAGAGAAATGCCGTCTTCTGAGGGCAACAGGTGGAGCTGGAAGGTAGGGCTGCGTCCATATAGGGAGATGACCTTTCCGTCCAGGGCTTGCAAACCTTGCAGGGTAATAGGATCAAATTGCAGCGCCTTATTGATCAGAGATTCTGCGCTGCTAAGTGCCAGGGTTTTTGCCATTGAAGCGGCTTCTTTCATACCTTGTCTCCTTTATAGGCCTACTTTAAACCAGGCCCACTTTAAACCTTAAAGCCGCGATGCACGGCAACGATACCACCGGTGAGATTGTAATATTTGCAGCGACTGAAACCCTGCTCTTCCATCATGCCTTTCAGGGTTTCCTGATCGGGGTGCACGCGAATGGATTCAGCGAGATAACGATAACTTTCGGCGTCGTTGGTGATGAGTTTTCCCATTGCAGGCAAAATAGAAAAAGAATAGGCATCGTAAGCTTTGCTGATGGCTTTTTGGCGTGGTTTGGAAAATTCCAGCACCAGTAAACGACCGCCGGGTTTAAGTACACGCAGAATAGACGCCAAGGCTACGTCTTTGTGCGTCACATTACGCAACCCAAAAGCGATGGTGACGCAGTCGAAGCTGTTATCAGCAAAGGGCAGGAATTCTGCGTTGGCTTGGGTGTAGGTGATGTTACCTGCATAACCGTGGTCGATGAGTTTATCGCGCCCCACGCGAAGCATGGAGTCGTTGATGTCGGCCAGCACGACGTGGCCTTTTTCTCCCACGATGGAGGAAAACTTTTGCGCTAAATCACCGGTGCCACCGGCAATATCAAGGATGCTCTGCCCTTTGCGTGCCCCGCTAAGTTCGATGGTGAAGCGCTTCCAGAGACGATGAATGCCGCCAGACATCAGGTCATTCATCAGGTCGTATTTACTGGCAACGGAATGGAAGACCTCTGCAACGCGGCCTTCTTTTTCCTCTTCATCAACTTCTTGATAACCAAAGTGGGTTTTGTTGTCGTTAGCCATAGATAAAATCACTGTATTGATGCCGGAATGTATGGCAACCATTATGGCTTATTCGGGCAAGCTTGGCAGCTAATTTATCGCGGGCTTGAGGGTATGGAAAGGGGGGGAAGGTGGCCGCTCCAGCTTGAGCGGCCACGATAAAGCCGTATTAAAGAATATAGCGGCTGAGGTCTTCGTCTTGCGCGAGGGCTTTAAGTTGTTCATCTACTTCAGCAGCATCTATCACCAAGGTTTCGCCTGCTTGTTTGCTGGCGATATCGGCGGCATCGTAGGAAATATTTTCCAGCAGGCGCTCCACCACGGTGTGCAAGCGTCTGGCTCCAATGTTTTCGGTGGTTTCATTCACCTGCCAGGCGAACTCAGCCAGTCGGCGGATGCTGTCTTTGGTGAACTCTACGTTTAAGCCTTCTGTTTTCAGCAGGGCGGAATACTGGGTGATAAGAGAGGCATCTGGCTCGGTAAGAATGCGCTCAAAGTCATCGGGAGAAAGAGCCGTTAGCTCCACTCGAATCGGTAAGCGCCCTTGTAACTCAGGAACCAGGTCCGAGGGTTTGGACATATGGAAGGCACCGGATGCGATGAACAAGATGTGATCCGTCTTGATGCTGCCGTATTTAGTGGAAACCGTGCAGCCTTCGATAAGGGGCAGTAAGTCGCGTTGCACGCCTTCGCGTGACACATCCGTGCCGGTATTTTCAGAGCGCTTGGCAACCTTGTCGATCTCATCAATAAAAACGATGCCATTTTGCTCAACGGCATCTACAGCCTTGGCTTTCAATTCTTCTTCATTTACCAGTTTGCCGGCTTCTTCGTCGCAAATATGCTTAAGCGCTTCTTTTACCGTCATGCGTTTGGCTTTGGTTTTCTCGCTGCCTAAGTTGGAAAACATGTTCTGCAACTGGCTGGTCATTTCTTCCATGCCGGGAGGGGCCATGATTTCTACACCGACGGAAACGGCAGAAACCTCAATTTCGATTTCTTTGTCATCAAGGTCGCCTTCGCGTAATTTTTTACGGAATAATTGCCGTGTGGCATTTTGGCCTTCGCTTTCTTCTTCACCGCGTGCAGGGCGCAGCAGTGCATCGAGAATGCGCTCTTCCGCAGCATCTTCTGCGCGATGTTTTACCGAGCGCATCTGTTCTTCACGCGCGATTTTTATTGCCGCATCTGCTAGGTCGCGAATGATGGATTCCACATCGCGGCCCACATACCCAACTTCGGTAAATTTGGTGGCTTCTACTTTCAGGAAGGGGGCTTTGGCCAGTTTGGCGAGGCGGCGGGCGATTTCGGTTTTACCTACGCCGGTTGGGCCAATCATTAGAATATTCTTGGGTGAAATTTCATTGCGTAACTCTTCGGCGACTTGCATGCGACGCCAGCGGTTGCGCAGTGCCAAGGCAACGGCGCGTTTGGCATCGCCTTGGCCAATAATATGTTTATCAA
>DFBZ01000139.1 GCA_002366835.1 Gammaproteobacteria bacterium UBA3067 | reverse complement strand
CTTGGACTGAATATGAAGAAGCCGGAAGCCCATAAAATCGCCTTTGACATGGCGCAATGGGCAGATGTCGTCCTGGAAAGCTTTACCCCTGGCACCATGGCAAACTGGGGGCTGAGCTATGAAGAATTGAGCAAAGAACATCCTCGCCTGATCATGCTATCCACCTGCATGCAGGGGCAAACAGGGCCAAGAGCAACCTACCCCGGTTTTGGTAATTTAATGGCCTCGATGTCCGGTTTTTATGAAATCACCGGTTGGCCCGACCGTGATCCAGTAATGGTTTACGGTGCCTACACCGATTTCATCGCCCAGCGTTTTACAACAATGGCGCTGGTGGCTGCCCTTGATCACTGTGAGCGCACTGGAGAAGGCCAGTTCATTGACGTTTCTCAGTTCGAGGCCAGTTTGCAATTTTTAGGGCCAGAGTTTCTCGATTTTGAAATCAACCAAAATGTAACCAGTCGCACTGGAAATGCCAGCTCTGACGCGGCTCCTCACGGCGTCTACCCCTGTAAAGGAGAAGACCGGTGGATAGCCATCGCAGCACAGGATGATTCACAGTGGCAAGCACTAAAATTGGCCATGGGCACGCCCGACTGGGCACAGCAACCCAATTTAAACTGTGCGAAAGGCCGCAAGGCTGCAGAAAGTTTTATTAACGAGAAAATCGCACAATGGACTAGCAGCCGGGAAAGCAAGAACCTATTCCAGATGCTTCAACCCAGTGTCTCCGCAGGGCCTGTGCACGATTGTGAACACCTTTTTTCAGATGAACAAATAAAGCATCGCTATTACTTTGTTGACCTGGAGCACCCAGTGATGGGAGAGGTGCCGTATAATGGCGCCCAGACTATTTTCTCCAAAAGCAACAATCAACCGACCAAGGCATCCCCTTGCATTGGCGAAGACAGCCATTATATATTGAAAGAATTTTTGAACTTTGATGAAAATAAAATCGAAGAGCTGCAAAAAAATGATATTGTACAGATCTGTTTATAGGAAAATTTTCTAAAAATACCAGAAAATTGAATATTTACATATAAGGTGCTTTTAGACGACAGGCTAGCTGGATAGACACACTCTATTCGCTCAAAACTTGCTCTAAGGCCCCGCAAACAACGAAAGGGCAGCTCTAAAAATTAGAATTTTTATTCGAGAGCAAGGAAGCACCGCACGGAAACCCGCACGACTCCATGGATGGAGGAGGTACGGTTCCATGGACGGAACCGGTAGAGCCGAGTCGGGAACAGAGGCCGAGAGCGACGCAGGAAGCCAAAGCCGAGTGTACAAGGGCTACATGAGGAGTTGAGTACGGAGCTGACGCCGCTATCGGGTAAAAAGGCAATTTTTAGAGATGCCCGAAAGCTCGTTCATCGTTATTTCGACCCTATTCTCGGCTATTGGCACAGAGCATGCTCAATCGTCGAGAATTTCTTTATTGATTATTAGGAAACGTTTGCATGAGAGGTGACTTTACCTTTTTGTAAGGGTTCCTATTCATCCAATATTAAAAATAAAAAGACCTTTATGGAGAAAATGTTATGTCCGATTTACGTTATGACGGTAAAGTTGCGATTGTTACCGGCGCAGGTAATGGATTAGGTAAGTGTCATGCCCTTTTTTTGGCTTCCCGTGGTGCTAAAGTTGTTGTGAATGACCTCGGTGGCGCTGTAGATGGAACAGGAAGTTCAGATTCCGCAGCACAGCAAGTAGTCGATGAAATAAAAGCAGCTGGCGGCGAAGCCGTTGCAAACTTTAACAGTGTGTCCGATCGCGATAGCGCCAGAGCTATTATCAAAACAGCGATGGATAATTATGGCCGTGTCGATATATTAGTTAATAACGCCGGCATACTGCGTGATAAGTCATTCAAAAAAATGACCGATGACGAATATCAACTGGTAATCGATGTTCACTTAATGGGCACCGTATGGGTCTGTAAAGCCGCATGGGACATAATGAACGAACAAGAATATGGCCGTATTATCAATACCACATCGGCTGCAAGTTTTGGTAACTTTGGTCAAACCAACTACAGTGGTGCCAAAGCCGGAATTACTGGTTTTTCTAAATCACTCGCTCAAGAAGGCGCACGGAAAAACATTAAAGTAAATGTGCTTGCCCCGATGGCAAGAACGCGCATGACAGAAGAGCTTCTTGGGCCAATGGCTAAAGACCTTCACCCTGAACTGGTAACACCTGTTGTGGCATATTGCGCACATGAGGATTGCTCTGTAACAGGCGAAGTTTTCAGTGCTGGCGGTGGTCGTATTGCACGTATTTTCTGGGGTGTTACACCAGGTTTCCGTAAAGGAGACATTTCTGGCGAAGACATTCGTGATAATCTTGAGGCCATTATGGACACCAGCGATATGGTTGTTGCGTCCTCTCCAACAGATGAGATGGCTTTCTTGATGTCCAAGTAAGTGCTTCTATAAATAGCTTGGGCTGATGTAATCGGCCCAAGCTAGTTTTACAGCAGAAAATAACTCTTCTTTTCAAACGCCCCCTTTCTTTCTTATTTTTTTAAAAACGATACTTTCCTGAATTAACTCTTTTCTCAAGATTCTTTGTGAGGGGAGCATAAGTTTTTGTTTTCGGCAATGCTACAAATATTGGTTCTTCATTTGCTGTCGGAATATGGCCGTCTTTTATTAAGCCCACCTTCTTATATTTAAATGAATCAGTGGTATCAAACTTGGTTTTCATTCGATCAAAAATGGGTACCGCACACGGTGTGTAGCTGGCTAGACAAACATTGATACAACTCGTGATATTTTAGCTCCTGCCTTTCAATTGGGATAATCATAGAAACCGCAGTTGGAGTACGAAATTCTGCACGCCGGAAGTAGGCGCTTTTAGGCGAGCTCTTGCCGCACTTGGAAAATTTTAAAAAGATCTCTTCTCCAGCCGTATACGGCGCTTACGCCCAATAAGATGAACACGAATCTTGAAAATTTCCTATACACGGCAATATCCTGCACATCTTTTTCACACCCAACCGAGGCTTCTAGGATAATTACTGATAGTGCGATCTACCTCGGTGGCTGAAGCAGCCTCACCCTTTCATCGAAATGCATACCCCAACCCGACTACAAACTGGCAGTGATACAACCGATATATTTCAGAAAATCATCGACATTAAACCAAACTTCTTCAGGGTTAAATACATTGCGCAATATGGCGGATTCCGTTTTATATTTTTGTATATAACCGACAAATCGTGTCTTTTCGGTGATCTATCTCAATAATAAATCTGGCTCACTTTTTTCTGAGATAATAAGACAAGCATCAGCATCACGAACCAACTCTTACTTAACTTTATCGTACTTAACAAGGCTTTCGTTACCAATAAAAACGGTGTCATCCAAGTCAAATAGTTTCGCAAAACCCATGCTTATTGTTTTTTTCAGGGCACTTAAAATAAATAGAATAGTAGAAAAATTTTTTAGAAATCTGGCATCAATAGACGTATTAATCAGTTATTAAAGATACTGCAGGAGGGTAATAGATATCGTCAGAATTAATTATTATCAAACATCCTTTCTCGCTCTTTACTCATATCAAAAACAATCGATGTCGACAAGAAAAAAATAGATCGATGAAATAAATCGGTTTCAGAAGCGCTCGAGATAAGCCTTTGGATCTGGACGAAAACAATTGCTGGATAAACATTCCGTCACAAAGGCGCCTTAACACAATACCAACGCTATCCTTTTCATTGCATTAAGGACTAAACTTAGTCAACTTCTGGTTAAATACGACGCGAGCATGGCATATTTATGCAAGAGATAAGAAAACGGACATTTGAAATTCTCGCTATTGGCGAGAGAAACGATCGCTTAAGCCGGGTTATCGACACGTTTTTAATCACTTTAATATCACTGAATGTTATCTCCGTTATTCTTGAAACACTGCCATCCCTGCAAAACACACACCAGGCTTTTTTCGATAATTTTGAAATATTTTCTGTTCTTATTTTCAGCATTGAGTACCTTGCGCGCGTCTGGAGCGCAGTAGAAAACACCGGTAAAGGCTACGGCCACCCTCTCTGGGGGCGTCTACGTTATATGCTTACACCAATGGCCTTGATCGACCTTATCGTAATAATGCCCCTTTATTTAGGTTACTTTCTCCCTGTCGATCTTCGCTTTATGCGCGTTCTCAGGCTGCTTCGCGTGTTTAAGTTAACGCGCTACTCCTCCTCCATGTCGGTACTACTCAAGGTATTGTCCGATGAAGCCCGATCCATCGGTGCTGCACTATTCGTGCTCTGCATGTTGGTGATCATGGCCTCCAGCCTTACCTACCTTGCTGAGCATAAAGCCCAACCAGAGGCATTCGGTAGCATTCCCGCAGCCATGTGGTGGGCGGTTATCACCATGACAGGTGTTGGCTACGGAGATGTAACGCCCATTACGGCAATGGGTAAGGTCTTGGCGGCCATTATTAGCATCATCAGCATCGGCATCGTCGCACTTCCAGCAGGCCTGCTCGCCTCAGGTTTCAGTGAAGCATTACGCCAGCGGCGCGCCCATTACGAAAAACTGGTGGAAGATGTCATGGTGGACGGCATCATCACCCCAGCCGAAGAAAAAAAATTAAAAGACACGCGTACAAACCTGGGCCTCAATGCAGACGAAGCCGATATTATTCTGGACTACAACCGAAACAAACAGATAGAAAAAGAAACGGGCAGAGTGGTCACGAATATCGAAAAAGAAATGAAAGTCGCCCTCAATAACCGCTGCCCTCACTGTGGCGAAACAGTAGATTGGCGGCTGGAAAAGAGAAAAAACAATCCGCCTATTGACTGACAAAAGCGAGCGCGTAAGCTTCGGCATATCATCCGCAATAGGAATCCTCCGCTTACGTCATGAACGGCCCAGTAAAAGCGCCCATGCCCGCCCGCCAGCGCAAGATTATCCATATCGACATGGATGCCTTTTTTGCTTCCGTGGAGCAACGAGATAAGCCTGATCTGCAAGGCCACCCTGTTATTGTGGGCGGCAAACCCGACAGCCGTGGTGTCGTGGCTGCCTGCAGTTATGAGGCGCGGCAATTTGGTATTCACTCCGCAATGCCCTCTGCGCACGCTAAACGTCTTTGCCCTGAGGCCATTTTCGTCCCGCCTCGTTTTAATGCGTACCGAGATGTATCGCAACAGCTGCATGACATTTTTTCTGAGTTCACCCTTTTAATCGAACCCCTTTCCTTAGATGAGGCCTACCTGGATGTCAGCGCTTGCCAGCGCCAACAAGGCTCCGCCACACTTATTGCGAAAGAAATCATTGGTAGAATAAATCAAGAACTGAATTTGTCTGCCTCAGCCGGTGTTTCATACAATAAATTTCTTGCAAAAATAGCCTCGGATATGGATAAACCCGGCGGTTTGTATGTTATCAAACCCGAACAGGCGCAAGCATTTATTCTTGGGCTGCCGGTACGCAAGTTTTTTGGCGTTGGCAAAGTAACAGAAAAAAAAATGCATCAACTTGGCATTCATACCGGTGCTGATTTACACAAATGGACGGAGCCCGCCTTGCTCGAAAAATTTGGCAAATCTGGCAGCTATTATTTCCGTATAGCACGCGGCATTGATGATCGACCAGTGCGAAATCAGCGCCAACGCAAATCAATCGGCAAAGAAATTACCTTTGGGTCTGACATTGTGGATATAGAGGAGATCAACAGCCACCTCCAAGAGCTTTCGTTACGGGTGATGAATTTATTACAACAAAAAAACCAAACAGCCAGAACCCTTACCCTCAAAGTAAAGTACAGTGACTTCACTCAGATCACTCGAAGCATCTCATTCACCGATGCAATCACCCACGCTACAGACATCACACAAGCACTCTCTGAGTTACTTACTAAAACCGAGTTAGGCCACCGACCTTGCCGACTATTAGGGCTGAGCGTATCAAACCTCAACACCAGCACTACAAGCACAATCGAACAGCTGCGTTTATTTTAATACCTTAATGCCCCCCTTACACTTTTGAACTCCCCACTGCTGATATAATTCCCTTATGCCAAGACTCGAAAGGGTGTATCGTCTTATTGATACCGCTCATTACGAGCCCTCTATTTTTAGTGCTGGGAAAAAACCATGGCTTTAAAGCCTACCATTTATAAATTCAACATCAGCCTGTCGGATCTTAATCGGGATTATTACGACACGCTGCAACTCACCGTTGCACAACACCCCTCAGAAAGCCATGAGCGCATGATGGCGCGTGTGCTGGCCTTTTGTCTGAACGCACAAGAGTCCTTAATATTTACCAAAGGGCTTTCAGAACCCGATGAGCCCGATATCTGGTTACACACGCTAGATGACCAATTGGCTTTGTGGATTGATATTGGTGAGCCCGCAGTGGATCGCATTAAAAAAGCCACTCGCATAGCCAAAGAAGTGAAGGTTTACAGCTTTAACAGCAAATCTGACGTATGGTGGCAGCAAAACCAAAACAAGTTTGCCATGCTATCGGCATCCGTTATCCAGTTTGACTCGCAAGACATTAGCGCGCTGGCAAACCTTGTCGCTCGCACCATGACCTGCTCCATCACCGTCACAGGTGACTCAGCTTTTGTC
The DNA here is from genome assembly GCA_002366835.1 of Gammaproteobacteria bacterium UBA3067. Taxonomy (GTDB): domain Bacteria; phylum Pseudomonadota; class Gammaproteobacteria; order Pseudomonadales; family UBA3067; genus UBA3067. Next base: position 38,534 of record DFBZ01000139.1, on the reverse strand, counting down.
GCCACCGAATCTGGCGAATGTGAGGTTAACTGGAGAAGCTTGCAGGCTTGATTCATACTCACAGACAAACCTCCCTCACGGCCATAAAGAACGCCTCTCACAGCCTCAGACAAAGCTGAAGTGTTGCATTAGGGTAGCTCGGGTTAATTCAAGCAATAAATCCAACTAAAGAGTGTTAGAATCCCCCAGCTCAGGGTGCAACCGCACACCCCCCCACCTCCTACTTAAAAGGACACAATGAAAGTACCAAAACGCCTTCAACCCCTCGTAGAGGAAGGCCTTATCGACGAAGTGCTTAGCCGCCTCATGAGCGGCAAAGAAGCCGATATATTTATTGTCCGATGTGGCGATAAAACTCGCTGCGCCAAAGTCTACAAAGATGTTGTAAACCGTAGCTTCAAAAAAGCCGCACAATACCAAGAGGGCCGCAAAGTACGCAGCTCTCGTCGGGCCCGCGCGATGGAAAAGCGTTCTGCCTATGGTCGCAAGCAAAATGAAGAAGTTTGGCAAAATGCCGAAGTGAACGCCCTAGCCCGGCTATCCGATGCCGGGGTGCGCGTACCAGACACCTATGGCTGCGTTGACGGCGTATTGCTGATGGAACTGGTCACCGACGAGCAAGGTGATGTCGCGCCACGCCTTGATGATGTTTCCATGCCGGAAGAGCTTGCCCTAGAAGACCATGCCACCATGATGCACTACGCAAAATTGATGCTCTGCGCAGGCCTTGTGCACGGGGATCTCTCTGAATTTAATGTACTGGTGGATGAATACGGCCCGGTGATTATTGACTTGCCACAAGCTGTGGATGCTGCCGCCAACAACAATGCACAAGCCATGTTCGCACGTGACGTCGCCAACATGACACGCTACTACTCCCGCTATGCCCCTGCATTGGCGGCAACTCGCTACGCCGAGGAAATGTGGGCACTGTTCGAAGCGGGAGAACTCAGCCCTGAAACCGAACTAAGCGGGTACTTTGAAGACGACTCCGCGCTGGCAGATGTAGACGGCGTGCTGGAAGAAATAAAGGCAGCCTTGCAAGAGGAAGAAGCAAGACAAGCGCGCCTGCTTGGCACAGATGGCGAGTACTAAGCCCACTATATATCAAAAGAATTTTACGGAACTATCTCCCAAGATAGTCCCTCCAATATCAACGTTTATGTAATACCCATCCCCCCCCACAATCAAATGCGGAAAAGATATGAAAAAACCCCCACGACCACCCAACCCAGTAGCCAAACATTCGCGCAGCTACAACCACTCAACCGTTTATCTGGATAAGAAGAAAGCCCTTAAACGAGGCAAACTAAAACACAAGGGAAGGGAGGACTCCCAAGCGGCATAAACCATTTGTGCCCCTTGGAAGTCTTCTCTCCCCCCTACACCCAAGCCTATGATTTCTTGACAGCCTTTTTTCGAAAAGATACATTATTCTAATATTCATTAGATTATTAGATATGAAACCAGCAACACAAAAAGACCAGCTCTTTGAACAAGTGGCCCGAATCGGCAAAGCCACCTCCAGCCCCAAACGCTTGGAGCTGCTTGAGCTACTTGCTCAAAGCGAAAAAAGCGTCGATCAACTTGCCCAAGAGGCGGGTATTGGTATCAAACTCGCAAGCGCCCACTTAAAAGTATTGCGTGAAAGCCACTTGGTAAAAACCCGTAAAGAAGGCAAGTTTGTGCTTTACCGCCTGAGCGGCCAAGACGTTGCAAACTTATGGGTCACCATGCGAGAGCTGGCGGAAAACCATTTGGCCGAACTGACTCTTGCCTTAAAGGAGCTGAGTAGCAAGCGGGACAAACTCACCACCTATGATCGCCAAAACCTACTCCAACAAGCCATAAGAGGTGAAATCATTGTATTGGATGTACGCCCCAGTGACGAATACCTCAACGGCCACCTTCCCTTTGCCCGCTCCATCCCCCTGGCAGAACTGGAACAACGCATTGAAGAATTACCCAAAGACTTCCCCATCGTCGCCTATTGCCGTGGGCCATTTTGTTTGATGTCTGCCACTGCACAGGACGTACTGAAAACCAAAGGTTACAGTGTCCAAATTCTGTCAGACGGAATCTGCGAATGGCAAGCCGCCGGTATGCCGCTTCACCCCCATCACGCGAAACCGCATCGTGCAGAAATAGCCCAATGAAACTGCAACACGACATTCGCATTAGCCTGACTAAACGACAGACCGATAACAATAAGATTTGCTTAGGCCATCCGGTGCATTGTGCGTTTTTGAGATAGCAGCCTAGTTATGCTTGTTCGCGCTAAGTTTGGAGCGCAGCAGAAAACCAGCCCGACAATACCCGAACCTTAGCTGTGATCTTTAGAGTACACGCGATAAACCACCGCAATAGACAAGCAAATACATATTGGAAGAAATAGTGCCATAAACTGATATTTCATATACAGAAAAGCACCTAATGCACCACCAAATATAAAGCTGATAATAATAATTAAAAAAAGTTTTGCTTTACGCTTATCAAGCGCATCACCCCTCATAAATTCGCCAAGCATGATACCTAAATCTGTAAATATACCTGTGACATGCGTTGTTCTTATTACGGCACCGCTATATGTTGTCGCTAACGCATTTTGCAAACCGCACGCAGCCGAAGAAAAAAACTGACCATAAGGCGAACCCACTGATAAAAACCATAGCGCGATTAGCAGCAAAGCTGACTCCAAAAATAACGCTGTATCGTAGTGCCTGCCGAGCTTTAAAGTCGAACCATGCAACAAGAACCCCGCAATGATTGAGCCGAACAGAAATGACAACAAAATACCCAGCAAGTGAATGGCGCTCTGAAAGGATGCATTTAAAAAGCTGGTGCCTAATAAGGTAGCCGTACCCGACAAATGAGAAACAGATTGATGCTCAAAACTAAGCAGGCCGATCGCATTAACAAAACCTGCCACTAACGCCAAAATAAAAGCACCGAATTCTACCCATTTTGGTAATTTTGAGATCAATATTTAGGACTCCTTTACAGTTAATTTTCGGTGCAACCGCTTGTTAACTGTAGATTTCGATGTCTGGTAAGTTGGCGGATTCAACTCCGAAGTGCATAACAATAACCTGTTCTATGCTTTTTAACACTACACCATAAAGAACAGCGGCTATTAAATTTCGCTTAACTAAGTTGTCTCAGTCAATTAGACCATGCCAAGTTTTACGGCACCCCAAGAATAGCTTTTAACGAGGGCGGCCAAGCAGTCGTTAATTTGCTCTCGGGTTAAGCGATCAGGGCTGGCGTCGAAATATTCGGTGATGCGACGTACTGCGCGGGAGTATGCATCAATGCTGGCATCCGCCTTGCCTTGCCGTTGTAATGCGTTAACATTAAGGGTGCGCAGTGAATCAAACTTTTTTCTGTGCTTTATTCATTCGATAATTACTCTAGTTGTCGTACCCAGAGCTGAGTACGTAGGGGAGTTATCGTTGATCTTCAGGATGGTTTTTTTGCCGCTTAGCGGCTTCGCTCAACAAGGCCAGCCAGCATCACTCCCTAAGGTTACTTGACCTTGTTTCACGGCGGCTGATTTAAGCGTTAATTCTCCAAGCCAATTTTTATTTTAAACTATAGAGGGTACTAAGAATGCAAGAACTCCTAGATAAATTAGATGTCGGCCAATACTTACCAGTGCTGATTGCTGGCATGACTAATGTAATAACTGCTGCTTTAATTTTAATTATTGGGCTGCTGGCTGCCAACAAGGTAAGCAATATCATCTGTAAAACTGGCGAAAAATACGAAAAGCTTGATGATACTCTGTTTCGTTTTTTAGGTAGTTTAGGCAAATACATTATTATTGCCTTTGTAATTATTGCTGTTCTTAATCGATTTGGCGTACAGACGGCATCAGTCGTGGCTTTGCTAGGCGCGGCAGGGTTAGCGGTAGGCTTAGCACTTCAGGGTACATTAACGAATTTAGCTGCAGGAGTGATGTTGCTATTATTTCGTCCTTATAACGTTGGAAACTTTATCGAGGCAGCTGATCGCTTTGGCAAGGTTAAGGAAATAGATTTATTTACGACTATTCTTCAAACATTTGACAATCAACAAATTATTATTCCCAACAGCCAAATTTGGGGCAATCAAATTATTAACCACTCCCATCATAGTGTGCGTGGTGTTGATATGCATTTTGGCGTAGCCTACAAAGAAAACACTGATGATGTCCGAGAGGTCATTAACCGTGTCCTAGATAATCATCCGCACATCCTAAAAGATCCTGCACCTTTTGTAGAAGTTGAAACACTCAACGATAGCTCGGTCGACTTCTTAGTACGACCTTTTTGCAAGGGTGAAAATTATTTCGATATTCTCTATTCCGTACCTGAAGAGATAAAAAAAGCTCTTGATGAAAAGGGTATTGAAATACCATTTCCTCATAGAAAGTTAATCATTGAAAAAGAGAGTTAACAAGGCATTGCAGCGAACCGTGATCTGCGCTGTTTTACGCGCATCATTGTACAGTGATTGAGTTATGAAAGCTGAGTGCCAAGGCCTCAGCTCACTGCTCAAAAGCGCCCATGTCTCTATAACCATCTTCTTTGCGAAAGCGGCTTTTTTGATGGGGGAAGTATTGCATGTTTAACTCTGACGCATTGGGCGCTAGTTCTGTGGCCGCATTGATGCAGGCCGCGCTTTCAGACAGAGTAAAATCTTGCCCTGCGACATCGTTCAAACACGATTCAGCGCTAGTGATATTCCCATCACTGGTGACGGTGCCAGAGAGGGATTCGTGGCTTGCTTTCCACCCGTCAGACAACCAATTATCATAAAGTGTCGTATCACCTTGGCCTGCAGAAATAGCCAAATAATTCCCTCCTGCCGTTGCTTCGATGACATTGTTACGTATATCTGCATTTTCGGTATTTGATGACAGTCTTATTAGTGTCGTATTGCCAGTGCGTGTGGAAACCACGGTATTATTATAAAAATACAAGGTGCCTTTGCGGTACCTTTCTGTCTCGCCACTGTCTCCACCGTAGTGGATGATCTGTGAGTTTCCTGCTCCATCTGGCTCGATTAAGACGTTACCGTAGACAAAGGTGCTTCGATAACTGGCTTGCGCTTCAAAATAATCCGTATCGACCAAGTCAAGCTGCCTGTTACCGGATTCAATCCAGTTGTAGCGAATGACTGTGCCAGCGGAGCGGTCTTTGAGGTTATTTCCGCCGGCTCCACTGCGCAGTGGTCCGTACCGGTTGTACTCGAAGACAATGCCCAGACTTTCGGTATAACTATTGTGATGGTAGATGCTATTTTCGATGCCGTTGTCATAAATATAATTTCGGCTGATGGTCACGTTTGAGGTGCCCGCTCCGGAAAATAACCCGTTACCTGAATCATGCAAAATGCAGTTGCGAACAGTAATGTGTGTGCCTTTTTCCAAATGAATGGCGGCGGCATTGCTGGCATAGCTATCTCTGTTTCCGTCAGCGTCGGTAAATGTGTGGCCAGGGTGGGCTGAGCGAATTTCTAAGGCATCGATAATGATATGGGCTGGCATCAGGTCATCGCTAGGCAAATTGGACCCGCCGACTTTGATGATGGATCTACGTTCGTTCCAATAGCTGAGCGCCTCTCGGGTGAATGCGTTTTCGCCACTGATAACAGGTAGCTGGTCCCCATTGGGGATTCCAGCAATAACGAGGGGGTTCGATTCGGTGGCGACGGTATTGATTACCCACTTGTGTCGGTAGGGTTCTGCGCGCCAGTGAATGCGAACCAGCGTCGATGGGCCGAGTGATTCCCAGGGAATTTCTGAAGGATCCGCATAAGCCCAGCTAGGGCCAACGTCGTAGACGGTTTCAAAATCATCGGAGTCCCAGTTTTCATTAGCTTCACCAGCTAGAATCACCGAGCCAGTAACCGCCGCACCAGGGCTTTCCCCTGTTTGCGCCACGGGCCTCACTTCAAAGGTAATGGCGGCACCAATGTCTTCGCTAGTTAGCGTATATTGCGTTGCGCTTGCACCGGGTATGGCCAAACCATCACGTAGCCAACGAAATAGGCCGCCCCCTTTGGCATCGCCATCCACATCACTGTAGCTGTAACTAGCAACCAGCACGTCGCCAGTCTCCAGGTTGGAGCCATTAATATCTCGAATGATAACGTTGCTGGCGACAGGGGGAGTGTTCGCGCCATTATTTTCTTGGTTGCAGGCGCAAAGTATTAACATTGCAAGCGAATACAATGGTATACGAAATAATCTGGGTATGGTCGTTAGCATGAGCACCCTCCTATGGATAGCCAGCGTGGCTGGGTGTGTATAAGCAGTTTAATCTCATTCAGGAAGGGGGAATATGAAGTGCTTAGCAAATGAGAAAGGTTTATGTGTAAGGTGTTGGCGGGCGTCTTTATGATCTTTTATGTTACTTAGCGGAGGCTAGAGTCGGGCTGAACCGGCCGTATGATGAATTTAGCAGTTCTATCTGGAGCTAAGAATTAATTCTTATGAATGCATTAGGAAAGGAAAATAGGCGTGTAATGAACACTACCAACCTAGAGGGAGATGACAAAAGTCTTATCTCTTTAAAATTTGAGAAAAACACCGGGTACGCTTTCAACAGCCAGTTAGTAGCCTCTGCAGGCATGTTTAGCGCTGCGCTTTATGCTTTTTCCGGAGAGATCAGAACTACAGCGAACAGAGACACGGCGAAAGGAATAACAGAAGGGGGAAGGGTCACAGAAATGGCCACTAATTGAGACAAACCATCTAAGATGATGGCGTTGTTCTCAATGAGTGTTTTTGGCAGTGCAATGCTGGCCAGCCAGGCGATTAAAAAGCCGACTATTCCAAGTTTAAAAAGGGTGTTAAACAAGACCAGAAGATTGTTAATGTTTCTGGGTATTTTGAATGCCATGATAAGCGGTAATAGGATTGAATTTATTACCATGATCACGGAGTAGGTGGAATTAATTTTGTCGAATAACGCGGCAACAAAAAAAAGTTGGAATGCGGTGAAAAGGCCAGCTAAGGTCAAGTGCGTATTATTGTAGTTGGAAGTATTCATGGTCAGTTCTTATTATAATTAGAAGAAGGCCGAGAGGCCAAGTGATGAATTAACATAGTTTTACTCTTGCTTAGCCTTTTATAGCCGATTAGCAGACACCCGCAATCATTCCCACCAAAACAACCCGACTTAAACCAATTCATCCTCAATCAGCACTTCATTCGGATGACTATCCAGAAACTCCAGGGCGTAAGCCAACTCCCCTTTTGTTTCTGCGTAGAGGCTTAACAGTAAATCGCCTTTTTCTACCCTTTCACCTAACTTTACGTTAAAGCGGATACCTGCTCCCATGGCGTTAGGAGCCCCCAACAGCTTGGCTAATTTGGAGATAAAACGATTATTGATGTAGGTGAGAACACCTGGGCGCAGAGCAAGAATATTGTGGCAGTGCCCCCCTACTCGCGGCTCGAATAGGCCACCTTGTGCAAGGCATATTGCCTGGAACTTTTGCCATGCTCTGCCTGAACGTAAGGTCTGCTCGGCGAGGGTATGACCTTGGCCTGCGGCACTGGCGCCACCCATTTCCAGTAGTTCGCCAGCGATGGCAAGGGCGCGCTCACGGAGGTCGGCGGGCGCGTGATGTTCATTTTTGAGTACGGCCAATATATCTAATGCCTCCAGAGAGGGGCCGATTCCCCAGCCAACGGGTTGGTCACCGTTGGTAAGCAGGCATTTTACAGTCAGACCCAGGCGGTAGCCTACCTCTTCCAAGCGGGCTTTTAGATCCTGGGCGGCGCTGTATTCACGCATTTTGGCGGTAGCGCCAAAGGGGATATCCACCACCACATGGGTCGATCCGGCAGCCAGTTTTTTCGATATAACCGATGCCACCAGCTGCCCTTCACTATCAAGGTTTAAGGCGCGTTCTACTCGAATAAACAGGTCATCTGCCGGACTAAGGTTCACCGCACCCCCCCACACCATGCAGCCACCTTCTTTGTCCACCACCTGTTTTATTTCATCCAGAGAGAGTTCGACGGGCGTGAGGGCATTCATGGTGTCCGCGGTGCCTGCGGGAGATGTAATGGCCCGTGATGAGGTTTTTGGTATGGTCAAACCACATGCAGCAACGATAGCAACCACTATTGGCGTGGTTCGGTTCCCCGGAAGGCCGCCGATGCAGTGCTTATCCAGCACCGTTTGCTTTGACCAGCTCAGGCGCTGACCAACATCCACCATGGCTTCGGTCATAAAGACGGTTTCATCCACCGACAGGTTAGAGCTGGTGCAAGCGGCGACGAATGCCGCTATCTGTATATCGGTATAACGCCCGGCCACTACGTCATCGACAATGGCTTTTAGTCCAGCTTTGGTGAAGGGCTTTCCATAGAGTTTGCCGCGAACGTAACTGACGGAATCCACCGTTTTGGTGTGGGTGATAAAGGCTTTCTCATCGCCAGAAAGCTTAAGCATACGCCAGGCGGCTTCCGATACTGCGGCGTGGCCGTGTTCTATCCATTCACCATTTTCTTTGAGGGACACAGGATTAACAACACAAAGCGTTGCAATAACACTTTGCTCGTTCGTTGAAACACGCACCCGAGACTGGGAACGGAAGCCCTCGGCCCGACAGACTGGGCTATCGCTGCGAACATAGATAACCGGCTCTTGCTGGGTATCTATCCCGCTACGAAATAGGGTGAGAGAAACGGAAGGTTTGAGAGGGGCCATTGATATAGGGGTCAACAGCCAAGAGTGCCTGACGGCTTTTTATGGACTTTCATTTTGGGCGCCCAAGAAAGCTGATGATGAAAGCCCATTACCATTACTCTTTATCTTTAAGCCCTAACTGTGCACGGCGGCGGCGAACGCCCTGGGAGATTCCCACTGCGAAGGTAAATGCCAACCCAATCAATACAATTTTTCCAAATCCAATAGGAATCATAACTATTACCTCTATTTGCCCACTTTAAGAGCTCTTTATTATGTTGCAAGCTATACCAAAAATGGCTCTGCTAACCCCATATATTTGGGGGTAATCAGGAATAAGTCAAGTTCCTAAAGCCGCACTTCGATACCTTGGTCACGCATATGCTCCTTGGCCTGCTGCACGCTATATTCACCAAAGTGAAAAATGCTTGCTGCCAAAACGGCATCGGCCAGGCCTTTGGTCACGCCTTCGGCTAAATGCTCAAGGTTACCCACACCGCCCGATGCGATTACAGGCACAGAAACAGCCTGACTCACTGCATGAGTGAGGGCCAGGTCAAAACCTATTTTCGTGCCGTCCCTATCCATGCTTGTCAGCAGAATTTCACCCGCGCCGTAGTCCACCATACGCTTTGCCCAGGCCACTGCATCAAGACCGGTGGGTTTGCGGCCACCGTGAGTGAAAATCTCCCAGCCAGAGTGCTCTTCATCGGGTGTCACTGACTCGACACGCTTGGCATCGATGGCCACCACGATACATTGGGAGCCAAATTTTTCGGCGGCTTCTTTTACAAATTCAGGATTAAACACTGCAGCGGTATTGATGGCGACTTTATCGGCGCCGGCATTGAGCATGGCACGGATGTCTTCAATTTTTCGGATACCACCACCAACGGTAAGGGGGATAAACACTTCTCCGGCAATGGCGCGTACAACGTCTTGCGTGGTATCGCGGTCTTCGTGGCTGGCGGTAATATCGAGGAAGGTGATTTCATCAGCACCGGCTTCGTCGTAACGCCGTGCGATTTCCACTGGGTCGCCGGCATCGCGGATATCTAAAAACTTTACACCTTTTACTACCCGCCCTTGGTCCACATCGAGACAGGGAATAATACGTTTCGCTAGGCTCATTTCAGCTTCCTGTAAAAAGTAACAAGGGGTCTATTTCTTCGTTACACGAATCGCTTCGGCAAGATCCAGTGTTCCTTCATAAATAGCGCGACCGGTAATTGCGCCATAAAGTGGGGGATTGTCCACAGCCACCAAGTGTTCAATATCAGTCAGTTCTGTGATGCCACCCGATGCGATAATTGGGATGGATACCGCCTGAGCCAGGCGCGCCGTGGCTTCTACATTTACGCCCTGCATCATGCCATCGCGGTTTATATCGGTATACACAATGGCTTCGACGCCCTGCTGTTGGAATTCTTTGGCAAGTTCGGTCACATCACGGTCAGAGATTTCAGCCCAGCCATCGGTGGCCACTTTGCCGTCTTTCGCATCCAAACCCACCATCACATGGCCTGGAAAGGCTTTGCATGCTTCACCCACGAACTCAGGGTTTTTCACCGCTTGGGTGCCGATGATCACAAAATCTACCCCAGCGTTTAAATAGGCTTCGATGGTTTCTAGGGAGCGTATGCCTCCGCCGATTTGGATGGTTAAATCACCATAGGCTTTGGCGATGGCGGTGACTATTTCGCCATTTACCGGCTCGCCCGCGAAGGCCCCGTTCAGGTCTACCAGGTGTAGGCGTTCGGCACCCTCTTTTACCCAGCGCCCAGCGACTGCAACAGGGTCATCGGAAAACACAGTATCGTTTTCCATTACGCCCTGTCGAAGACGCACACACTTACCACCTTTTAAATCTATTGCAGGAATTACAAACATATTTTCAACTCAGTTAATCAAATTTTGCAGAATAAACAATCAGGACTGGCCGTTCCAGGAGACTCAGGCTTGACCGTTCCAAGAAACAAAGTTTCGTAACAGCTGAAGACCGTGCTGCGAGCTTTTTTCCGGGTGAAACTGCACGGCAAAAACATTGTCACGGGCGGCGACGGCAGCAAAGGTATGCGAGTAATGCGTTCGCCCCACTAATAAGGCAGGGTCATCAAGCTGCACGAAATAGCTATGAACAAAGTAAAAGCGCGCATCATCGGGGATATTTTCCCACAAAGGATGATACTGCACTTGTTTAACGGTATTCCAACCCATGTGTGGAACCTTTAGCACAGGGCACTCTTCGCCGTCTTCACTGGGCTCGCAAAGATCCTTACCAAAAAAGCGCACGTTTCCAGGCAAAACACCTAAACAATCCACACCACCATTTTCTTCACTGTGGGCCATTAAGCATTGATAACCCACACAAATGGCCAGCATAGGCTTGGTTTTTGCCACTTGCTGTACCACTTGGTCCAGCTTTAGGCGTTTTAACTCCCCCATGCAATCACGAATCGCCCCTACACCTGGGAAAACCACCCGATCTGCCGCGAGAATCTTTTCCGCATCGGAGGTCACCAGAACCTCTGCATCGGGTGCAACATGCTCTAGCGCTTTCGCTGCCGAATGCAAATTCCCCATGCCGTAATCAATAACTGCTATTACATTACTCATTCACGCGTTCTCGCTCACCTGAAAAATAAACAACTGTATTTGCTACAGGGAACCCTTGGTAGAAGGGGTGATGCCTGCCATACGCGAATCAAGCTCCAGTGCCATACGCAAAGCACGACCGAAAGCCTTAAAGATGGTTTCAGCCTGGTGGTGGGCATTCGCCCCACGCAGGTTATCAATGTGTAGTGTCACGCCAGCGTGATTCACAAAACCCTGAAAAAACTCGTAAAACAACTCGGTATCCAAGCCGCCTATGGATGCGCGCGTATAACTGACGTCATAGATCAAACCCGGCCGACCAGAAAGATCAATCACCACACGGGACAAACTTTCATCCAGGGGCACATAGGCGTGGCCGTATCGAGTGATGCCTTTTTTATCGCCAACGGCTTGGGCAACAGCTTGGCCGAGGGTAATGCCGATATCTTCCACCGTGTGGTGGGCATCAATGTGCAAATCACCCTTTGCATGAATAGTGAGATCAATCATTCCGTGCCGCGCAATCTGATCGAGCATGTGCTCCAGAAAATGCACACCGGTATCCAATTCTGCCTTACCGGAACCATCCAGATTTACATCCACTTTAATTTGGGTCTCAAGCGTATTACGCTCAACGGACGCCTGTCTTTCAGCCATGCTGCCCTCATGTTTTTAAGTTTTAAAATATGCCATCAAACAGCGTAGTATAAACACTCGTGAAACCCCTCACCAGCTTTAGCCTTGATGAGCGATAGTCTTTGCTGCCGACATTTCTTACAATACAGCTTTAAAAATACCCCAGCGCAGAAAAACCATGCCTCTAATTGTTAATTTCCACCCCCATATTGAAGACAAATTCGCTAGCGACCTCAGCAAGCTGTATCACCCCGATACAGCCTTCCCATCGCTACAACCATCGGCCATTGAAACGCTCAACACCTTGCTTGAATCGCCCGACTATCGCTACTACTCAGGCATATTCAATAGCAAGCTTGTGGCCGGAGCTTTAACCCTTTGTTGTGAAGGCCTTACCAACTTTGACTTTTTATGTGTCAGAGAGGCCACTCGGCGTCGCGGTGTAGGCAGCACCCTACTGAATGAAATGAAGCGCTTTGAAGCCGCACGCCATACCGTCGCACTCAGCTGCGCCATTGAGGAGAGCGACCAACAAGCACAGGCTTTCCTGCGCGCCAATGGTTTTCATTCCCATTCCGAACAGCCGGACCCGACGAAACTACAGTTTATTTGCGAACTGGACGAGCTTTAAAACCTTGGGTAAAAAAATCAAAGCCATAGACTCAGCCTGGTTTCAGCAAAGTATCGTTCAGTGGTACGAAAAACACGGGCGCAAAAATCTTCCCTGGCAAAAGCAGCGCAACCCTTACCGGGTGTGGCTATCTGAAATCATGCTGCAACAAACCCAGGTAAAAACCGTCATCCCCTATTACGAACGTTTCACCGAACGCTTTCCAGATGTACAGGCTTTAGCAAAGGCTCAGGAAGATGAAGTGCTGTCACTCTGGAGTGGACTGGGTTATTACGCCCGCGCCCGCAACCTGCACAAAGCTGCACAAATGGTCGTCAACGATTTCCAAGGCGAATTCCCCCGCGATGAACAAAACCTTATCAGTCTGCCAGGTATTGGGCGCTCCACCGCCAACGCGATACGATCCCTCGCCATGAAACAAAGTGCCGCGATCTTGGATGGAAACGTCAAACGGGTATTGATTCGCAGCCATGCCATTGAGGGGTGGTCAGGCACACGCGACGTCGAGAAGCAGCTTTGGGAACTCAGCGAACGCCACACCCCCCAGCGTCAGTTCCGCCAATACAATCAAGCCATGATGGATATCGGTGCCAGCCTCTGTTCACGCAGTAAAACCGACTGCGAACCCTGCCCCCTGAATAGCCGCTGCCTCGCATACGCAGAAGACAGGGTAAAAGAACTTCCTCACCGCAAACCCAAAAAAGCCCTGCCCACCCGACACTGCCAAATGCTGATCATACGCAACAGCGAAAACGAAATATTCATGGAAAAGCGCCCATCAAGTGGCCTATGGGGCGGCCTATGGAGCCTTCCGCAAATAGACGCCGAAGACAAACCCCAGCAAAGCTGCCAACAGAAATGGCAATTTAAAACAGAGCATAGCGAAACACTCACCGCCTTTCGCCACACCTTCAGCCACTTTCATCTTACTATTCAACCCGTCATCCTAAACCTGAAAACCGCCCCCACGGTTATCGCGGAGAACAATCAACACAGATGGGTTAAACTAAGCCAGCTTGATCAGCTTGGCCTATCAAGCCCCGTTAAAAAGATCCTTGTCCAGCAACATAGCAACTAGAGCACAACCAGCCATGACTCACACTGTAAATTGCCAAAAATTCAACAAAGAACTCGAAGGAATGGCCCGCCCACCTTTCCCAGGCCCGCGCGGCGAAGAAATCTACCAGACCACCTCTCAGCTCGCCTGGCAAGAATGGCTAAAACTGCAAACCATGCTGATTAATGAAAAACGCCTAAGTGTTCTCGATAAAGAAGCACAAAGCTATTTGGCCGAACAACGGGATAAATTTCTCGCCAACGAAGACTTTGATAAAGCCGAAGGCTATACCCCCCCAAGTGAAAGCGAGTAAAGCCAAAAAAACCCTAATGTGCGCTTGACTTAGGGCATCCCAAAAGGTCTAATAGCGCCCTCTTTTGCCCAGATAGCTCAGTCGGTAGAGCAGGGGACTGAAAATCCCCGTGTCCGTGGTTCGATTCCGCGTCTGGGCACCATATCATGAAAGGCCTGCAGTCAAATGCGGGCCTTTTTTGTTTCTAGCACACACCATTTATGCATACTTTGCTAGGCTAGAACTCACACCCCACCTCTTCAAACCCTCTCTGACCACATCCATCCAAAACTTACATAGAAACCTTGGCAAGAACTTATGGCTTGCCCTTCTTTCACTTTATGAACTGAGCTTACGTGTTAGGCTTACACCAAATAAGATCAGTGAAGCCACACGTTAAAAACAGCGGCGCTCAGCGGAACAAGTTTCTGACCAGCTCGCCATTTAGAATACTTTCCGCTAAAACCATCCTGATCAACCACCTAAAGTAGTGCTGGCTATATCCCTAACCGAGCGCCAAGAAGCCCCCAATGATAAGAGGTTTAAATGAAAAAACTCAAAAATGAAAAAGAGTTAGTAAAAAAAGCGATTAAAGAAGGCATGGCCTACGGCGAGAAACGTGGGGTCGTGGAGTTTGAACCCACGGATTCAGCCAATGACAAAATTGAATATATTTATAAGCTACTCGTTCACGACAAGGTGATTCAGCCTATACCTCAAGATCAAATATCCCAGCAATCCATGAAGCACAAGCTTGCTATATGGGCGTCTAAACTTTCATAAAGACCGAATGAGAGGCTCAGCATAAGCTAAGCCTCTCATTCGGAAAAAGAACAAGGCGCTAAACCTGCGAGAGGAACACATTCTCTTTTGTCGCCATTTAACAGCTACCAAGGCTATCCAGCAGCTTGGCTATTTAGGTAAGCTCTCAACGCTCGGCTCTACGGGTTCAAAAACCTTTTTATTGGCTCGAGTTGCTAAGCAGATTAAAAAAATAATAACCCTGGTTACTTATCCCCGCGTTATGACTTAAGCACCCTGGAACCTTAGCGCAAAAGGTTTTTAGGTTTAGGTATACAGTAAGCGCTTTAGGTGAATCTGCACCCTCTGTCGAGAAGTTGCTCCAGGTAAATTGAACGCACTCACTAAATCTTGCCCGCACTTAAAGTTACGCTACTAGCTTATAGTTGTTAATAGGAATATTTCGTATGGAAGCATCATTAGGCCCTTATATTATTCGCTACCGATGGCCAATCATTATTCTCACCATTCTCAGTATATTTGCCTGCATTTATGGTGCGACACAGCTGCGTTTTACCAATGATTATCGAATTTTCTTTGGCGACAAAAATCCTCAGCTCCAGGCCTTTGATCAGTTCCAGGACATGTATGGCAAACAAGATAGCATTCTCATTGCGGTAGCTTCCAAGTCTGGTGATATTTTTACTGCAAAAAACCTTTCGGCCATCCAAGAACTTACAGAAAAAGCCTGGGAAACGCCCTACTCTTCCCGCGTAGATTCTCTCGCCAATTATCAACATACCGAAGTAAAAGGTGATGAACTTCTGGTTGAACCCCTTTTTGAGAACCAGTCAGAGCTGAGCCAAACAAAGGTGCAGTGGATTAAAGAAGCGGTGATGGCAGAACCGCTGCTAGTGGGCAGGCTTATCTCTGACCAGGGCCATGTTACCGCTGTGAATATCACCATGAATCTACCCGAGGATTCCGCCGACCCAGAGGCCGAAGCTGTCAATTATGCCCGCCAAATTGCTTCAGAATTAGAGGCAGAAAATCCAGACTTAAATACTTATTTATCGGGCCAAACCGTTCTCAATATTTCCTTTTTCGAAGCCGCACTGTATGACTCGAAAACTCTGATACCGGTGATGTTTGGTTTACTTATTCTTATGCTGGCAGTGGCGACTCGCTCCCTTTGGGGCACCATCGGCACGCTGCTGGTGGTCAGCTTTTCTGTCATTTTTTCTCTGGGAGGAGCAGGCTTTCTAGATATTTTGCAATCTAACACCACTGGCGCCGTCCCCATAGTGGTGCTCACTCTCGGCGTTGCTGACAGCGTTCATTTATTGGTGAGCTTTTTTCACGAATGGGCAAAAAATGGCGACAAAGAAAAAGCCCTGAATGAATCCATACGTATTAACTTCCAGCCAATTTTCCTAACCAGCCTTACCACAGTGATTGGCTTTCTCAGCCTTAATTTCAGCGAATCCCCGCCCATGCACGATATGGGAAACATGGTTGCTTTGGGTGTCACCGCCGCATTCTTTTATTCCATTTTCTTCCTGCCCGCTTTTCTATCAGTCGTGCCATTAAAACGCCACGAAATTTCTGAGCAACAAGATAAAATAATGGACTCCCTGCACCACCTGGCTCGAAATTACCGACATACCTTGTTGGCTATTTTTGTACTGGCGGGTGTAGGGCTTGGCTTGGTCATCCCGTCCACCAGTTTTAATGATCTTTTCGCCGAATATTTTGGCGAGGAGATTGAGTTTCGTCGGGATAATGATTTTATTCGGCACAACCTCACCGGCGTAATGGCTCTGCACTACTCTGTCGGTGCGGCTGAGCAAAATGGCATATTTGAACCCGAGTATCTGCGCCAACTGGAAGCATGGGGCGAGTGGTTTAAAACGCAGGATAAGGTAATGCATATCGATAGCATTGCTTCCACCATGAAGCGGCTTAATCGAACCATGAATGAAGACGATGCCACCTATTACCGTATCCCTGAAAGTAGGCCTCTTGCCTCCCAGTATATGCTTCTTTACGAGATGAGCTTGCCTTTTGGCCTGTCCCTGGACAACACCCTTAACTCCGAGCGTTCCGCGACGCGCCTGACTGTCACCATGGATAACATTCACTCTGAAGATGCCATCGCCTTGGTTGACCGTGCGAAACAATGGCAGCAGGAGAATGCCCCCGCGCTAAACGTAACGGAAGCCGTTGGGCCGTCCATCATGTTTTCTCATATGTCTAAAAGAAACCTTATCAGTATGCTCGATGGGATGGTCATTGCATTGATTGCCATTTCAATCGTTATTCTCATCTCCCTGCGCCATGTGAAACTGGGGCTGCTCAGCCTTATTCCTAATACGCTGCCAATTCTGATGACTTATGGAGTGTGGGCAATTGTGGTGGGCGAGCTTGGCATGTCAGGGGCTTTTGTATCGGTGATAGTGCTGGGGGTTATTGTGGATGACACCGTACACTTCCTCAGCAAATATTTGCGTGCAAAGCGAGAGTTAAATATGAGCACAGATGCAGCCATGGGTTACGCGTTTCGCACGGTGGGTGTTGCCCTTGCCACCACCACGGTAATTCTCGTTGCCGGATTTTCCGTGCTGACGCTATCGGCCTTCGCTCCCAACACCGCGCTGGGCGCCATGTCATCCATTGCCTTTGTCCTGGCCTTGGTCTGCACTTACTTTATGCTGCCGGCCTTGTTGTATCTTGTGGATGCGAATGAGGATTTAGACACAAGTAATGACTTGGCAGAAGAATCTAAAGCGGCCTAAGTAGGGGCAATATCAGAAACCCGAAAAGGCCTTTGCATAGCTTACCCTTCAGCAAAACCGTGAATATTGTCCGATCACGACCTTCCAGCGCAGAGGATAGTGAGCTATGTTAGGGCATTACCATTCCCTCACCCAGAGGAGTTTTATTGTTATGTCACTACGAGTTATTTTCAGGCTTACCGTTCTAGCATTTGTCTTTTTAAGCACCTTGGCACTTGCCGAACCACCCTCTCAATCATCAGCCTTACCCACACATGAAAGCTGCCCAAGCCTGCTGGATCATCACTTCAAATTACTGCATAAAAAACAGCAAGTACACCTCTGTAGCACTTATGCCAACAAAGTCATTCTGGCGGTGAATACTGCCAGCCAGTGTGGCTTCACCCCTCAGTTCGAAGGCCTGGAAAAACTATACCAGCAATACAAAGACCAAGGCTTTGTGGTATTAGGCTTTCCCTCCAACGATTTTTTCCAGGATAGAAAGGATGATACTGAAATCGCCAAATTCTGCCGCATTAATTATGGCGTTACCTTTCCCATGTTCAGTAAATCCCCCGTCAGAGGGTGGAATGCAAACCCTTTCTACAAGGCCCTTGCGGAGCAGCAGGGAGAGTCGCCCAAATGGAATTTCTTCAAATACCTAATAGACCGCGATGGTAAAGTGATCAATCTCTATAACAGCCGCGTAGAACCTCAAGATCCCGAGCTTATTAGGGAGATAGAAAAGCTTTTGTAGACCCGGCCTGGAAAACAGCCCCGCTTAGGGGCAAGCCCTGTTCAAAGCTGAGGGATATTGCTTTATTATGCGCCCCTACCTCCTTGGGCACCCCGTTTTTAATGCCCTTTCAAATATTTACTACGTACTCATAGACCCAGATGCCCCCAATAGAAATCCAAAACCCACAGAACGTACTTGACCAGATCAAATGGAATGCCGACGGTCTGGTGGCCGCCATTGCACAGGACTACCAGACCCAGGAAGTACTGATGATGGCTTGGATGAATGCCGAATCACTTGAGCTCACGGCAAAGCTGGGGCATGCGGTCTACTGGTCACGCTCACGGCAAAAGTTGTGGCATAAAGGTGAATCATCGGGCCACCAGCAAGTAATTCATGAGATACGCCTGGACTGTGATGCAGATGCCATTGTGCTTCAAGTTGAGCAGATGGGCGGTATTGCCTGCCATACTGGGCGCAGGAGTTGTTTTTATCGTACACTGAAGCCTGAAGGCTGGGTGGAGAATGCCCCCGTACTAAAAGACCCCAGCGATATTTACAAATAGCACCAAAGGATAAAACAGGTATGGCGCACGTTCTTAAACAACTGACTGAGACGCTGGAAGCACGCAGAAATAGCGACCCGGAAAGTTCCTATGTCGCCGCACTCCACCACAAAGGCTTGAACAAGATTCTTGAAAAAGTCGGGGAAGAAGCCACTGAAACCATACTAGCCGCCAAAGATGCGGAACTTAGTGGCGACAACAGTAATCTGATCTATGAGACCGCAGATTTATGGTTTCATACGCTGGTGATGCTTTCCCACCAGGGAGAGGATTACCAAAGCGTTTTAAAAGAGTTAGAGCGCCGCTTCGATCTTTCGGGATTAGACGAAAAAGCATCGCGCAAAACGCAAATCGATTAAGGAGAAATAACTATGGGTATTGGCGGAATCAGCATTTGGCAGCTACTTATCGTACTTGCCATCGTCTTTATGCTCTTTGGTACAAAAAAACTGCGCAACATGGGCGGCGACTTGGGCTCAGCAATCAAGGGGTTTAAAAGTGCGATGAGCGATGAACCAAAGCTGGAAAACAAAGCGGATGATTCAAAGGTAGAGGACACCACCATCGATGGTAGCGTGAGCCAAAAAACCGAGCACTCCGAACACAAGAGCTCTTAAACAGGCCTTATGTTTGATATCGGTTTCACAGAGCTGGTACTGCTCGGCATTATAGGCTTGGTGGTCATTGGCCCACAGAAATTACCCCACACCATTCGCATGATTGCCGCTTATACGGGCCGTATCAAGCGCACTGTGAATGACCTCAAGCATGAGCTAGAGCAAGAGGTTGATGCCGATGAGTTGCGCCAGCGCATTCAACAGGAAATGCAGCAAAGTGGCCTACAACAGTTAAAGCAAGATGTTGAAAAAAGTGCGCAAGGGATTAATCAAGAAGCTGCTTCCCTGCTAAACCCCGAAATGACCGAAAAACCCGATACAGAGCCATCCTCCTCTCAAGCAAAACCCCCATCCAGCAATGCATAAGCTCAAACCCATTGACACACAAAGCGCGAAGGAAGAACAACCTGAAGCGGAAACTCTGGTCGGCCACCTGATAGAACTTCGCTCACGCCTTCTTAAAACCCTTGGTTTTATACTCGCTATTTTTTGCTCGCTGGTTTATTTCTCTAACGACATCTATGAGTTCGTTTCCCTACCCTTGCGGCAATTGTTACCGGAAGGCAGCACCATGATCGCTACTGGGGTAACCTCTCCCTTCTTTGCGCCCTTTAAACTCACCATGGTGCTGGCTCTATTGCTTGCTGTGCCGGTCATTCTCCATCAGGTTTGGGGCTTTATTTCCCCCGGCCTATACCAACATGAAAAGAAAATTGCCATTCCCTTGCTGCTCTCCAGCATCATTCTGTTTTACGCTGGAGTGGCCTTTGCCTACTACGTCGCCTTCCCCTTGATGTTGAAGTTTTTTACCACCATCGGCCCCTCAGGCGTTGAGCTGATGCCAGATATCAGCCAATTCCTGGATATCGCCCTCAAGCTATTTTTTGCCTTCGGCATCGCCTTTGAAGTTCCCATTGCCACTTTTTTATTAATTGTTTCTGGCGTAACCAGTGTTGAAAGCCTCAGACAAAAACGTGCTTACGTGATAGTGGGGTGCTTCGTATTTGGAATGCTATTAACCCCACCCGATATCATTTCACAAACACTGCTCGCTGTTCCCATGTGGATTCTCTTCGAGCTAGGCATTATTTTTGCCGGCCTTGTTCCAACACAGGAAAGCTATCAAGAAGACTAAGGAAGTTATCATGCGCCCTGAATTTGACAGTTTTTCACCTGACTTATTATTCTTCCTGGAGGAGCTTTCTAGGAATAATAAGCGCGAATGGTTTCAAGAAAACAAAACCCGTTACCGCGAAACCGTGCAAATCCCCATGAGCAACTTCATTATGGCCTTTGCGCCGAAACTGAGCAGAATCAGCGACTACTTTGTCGCTGACCCTCGCTTAAATGGCGGCTCAATGTTTCGCATCTATCGGGATGCCCGCTTTTCCAAGGGCAAAACACCTTACAAAACGAATGTAGGCTGCCAGTTTCGCCATGAAGCGGGTAAAGATGTGCATGCTCCAGGGTTTTATTTCCATATCGAGCCAGGCGAAATATTTATAGGTGGAGGAATTTATAAACCT
The DNA here is from genome assembly GCA_002366835.1 of Gammaproteobacteria bacterium UBA3067. Lineage (GTDB taxonomy): Bacteria > Pseudomonadota > Gammaproteobacteria > Pseudomonadales > UBA3067 > UBA3067. The sequence goes on along the minus strand of DFBZ01000139.1, from coordinate 17,673 downwards.
GATAGCAATGCCTTGTTTAAAATCAGAACAGCGATTTCGGAAAAACCGGAACAGTGGCAAAAGGTATTAAAACAAAAAAAGTTTAAAACGCACTTTAACGAAGTACATGGTGAGAGCTTAAAACGACCACCACGGGGTTTCGAGCCGGAACACCCTCATATCGAACATTTAAAGAAAAAGACCTTATTTGTTACTGAAACCCTCAGCCCCGGTGATTTATGTTCCGCTTCGCTTGAGGAAAAAGTAAAAAAAACCTTTGAGGCGGCCAGCCCGTTTATGCAGTTTTTAACCGAGGCGCTGGAGCTTCCGTACTCGAATTAAAACCCCATACAACAGGCAATAAAAAAGGCCGAATAAATTCAGCCTTTTTTATATGTACCGCCATATTTTAAAAGAAAACTTACTAAGCCAATTCCAAACCGGAAATAAATGCCTCATTACCGGCTTTATCATTTCCCATTGCTGAGTAAACCTTACCAAGCTCAGTGTACACTTCGGCAGACTTCCTTACTGACAGGCTTTGCTCCAAATATTCTTTGGCTTTTTCAGGCAGTCCGCCCGATAAAGCCAAACGCCCCAAGGTCAGCAGCAGGGCTTCGTTATTTTCACGACCAGCTAACCAGTTTTCAGCTTGAACCAACTGCTTGGCCGACTCAGTGCTTTTTATCTGCCCATACAGTGTGGCGGCTTCATCGCTCCACACAGCGGGCATTTCTGCACTGAGCAAATTAGCAGCGCGATCTGCTTCGCCCAAGGCAAGAAGAGCACGCGCATAAGCACATAAAACCGATGCACTACGGTGCAATGAGGCAGGTGCCTCTTCAGACAGGCGCAAAAGATCGTTGACATAGGGCATCGCGTCTTCGTCCTCTTTTCGATCATGCCCCACCGCAGTCATCAGTTCAATATAACAATCTTTTTCCAGTCGATTGAGACTGTCTTCATCCAGCACTTTAAATTGACGCAGTAAGGGCATTAGTTGACGCAGCGAAGACCAGTCGTTCGTACCAAGGTAGGCCCGTTGCATTAATAACAACACGAAGGGGTGCCGGCCATCTTTACCGCTAATTTCTGAGAGAGTTTGCACTGCCTGTGGATACTGCCCTCGATCCAATTGCATGGAGGCGCGAGAAGTATCAATGGCCAGTGCCGCTGTAGGGTTCAGCTCTTTTGCCCGTTTTAAATAGGCATCCCTCTCATCATTCTTGCCTTGCTCATTGGCCGCACGAGCAGCACCAAAATACCCAAGCAAAGCGTCTTCATCATTTCTAAAGGACGCTCTTAACAACTCTTCTGCTTTTCCCCAACTACCCTGGGCAAGCTGGAGAAAGCCATCCTTTGTTTGTGCTGCTGCACTCTGGCGGCGGCGAGCTTCACGCCAATTGAGAAATTTTTTGCTGGTATTCAGGCCTTTGAATAGGGCTAAGCCACCACCACCAAAAACAATCAAAAAGCTGAAAATTACTGCCACGGCAAACCATAAACTAGTTTCCATTGTGGTGTTACCTACCGCCAACAATACATAACTTTTCTGGGTTGCCAGGCCTCCGACTACCGCACCAAGTAGGGCGAATAGTATGACAACGGTAAACAGCTTTACCAATAACTTCATGGGGCAAGCTCCTCTGCTTCAGCCGAAATAGGCGCTTCTTTAACGGGCTCAACTTCTGCCGGCTCGTTGGTGACGGCTTCAGGCGCATCTTCTTGAACCGCAGGGGCTTCGATGACACCTGCTTCCACGAGCTCTTTTCCAACGCTTGCCTGACGAATTTCTTTTTCCTTGTCCCAAGCTTCAGAAAAGACCTTTAAGGCCCGCATGGATTGGGATATATCTGGAATTTCAGGATTTAATTCTATGGCAGAAAGCTGCTTAAAGCTTGCCAGTGTGGACTGTGCAATAGGTGTGTCGAGATTGAAGTGGCCGCGCACCCACTCTTCTGCTTGCGCGAGAAGACGGTGGTAAACACCCGAATGGCCTCTAATTGCTGCCAGTTGTGCCTGCTCTACGAGAAGTGCAAGGTTCTGCTTTAAGTACACACGCTGGTCAGTGGATAGCAGAGGTTTAACCGGCTCATCCAGTTGCTGAATATCGTACTGTGCAGTGACAACGCTAAACAGGTTGGCAACCGCCGTAGACACCTTTTCATTAAAGTCGGCGTCCTCTTCTGTTTCTTTTATTTCGGCTTTACCAGCTTCAAAACCCAGGTTTGGAACACTTAGCTCGGTAATTTGTTGCTGCAATGCATCCAGCTTGACGAAGATGCCTTCTATATCCACACGACTCGCCACGCTCAGGTCATTGAGGTTTTTAGCGAAGGCCCTGCGTACATTAATGGTCCCTATTTCTTTAATGTCACCAACCACTTTGTCAGCCGCATCGAGCAGAGCATGGGCACCCTCAACGTCGCTAGTCAGAACCAATCGCTGATGGGCAGCGCGAATCAAATGTTCCGCATGGGACACCTGCCAGTCAACACGATTCAAGCCCGTAATGCTGGCCACTTCATGAGCCAGGCCGGTAACGCGCTCGGTGAGTTTCCCCGCATCACCACTGATTGTTTGAGTTTGGTTGAGAATTTCCACATCCTGCTTCGTTAGCATGTTAATGCGGCTGCCGTAGTCCGCAATGCTAATGGCTTGATCCGCCATTTGCTCTTTGGTATCTGCTCGCAGACTCTGCTGCTGCATCCACAAATATGCCGCAGCGCCTACAGCAACAATCGCGATAAGCAGTGCGAAAATTGCAATAATGACCGGGCCTTTGGATGCCTTTACTTGCGTTGTGTTTTCTTCTGTCATGCTTTCCACCTATTGGTCATGCCGAACGCATTGGTTCGTTATATTTTTATCGTTTTAATTTTCTATCAAGAGCCTTTGCCAACCTGCACAAGCTTTGGCTTCAAGCAAAAAGAGCCCCTAGCGTTGTTATCACCGAAGCATCATCAGGCTTGGGGGATACACTAATGTTCTGGAAACCTTTTAGCTTGGCGTGTTGGGCGATGCGCTCACTCACTACCACCAAGGGCTTTTTCTGTAACTGCAGCCAACTTGGTGCTAACAATGTTTCCAAATTTTCGAGGGTTTCAATACTGCTGACCACCATCACCAGGGGGGAGCCGGTATTGAGAACCATTTCAACTTGCGCTTGCATACGGGTATTTACTGGTGGGCAAGCCCGCCGATAAACATCGGCAAGCACCAGTTCTGCCCCACGTGCTTTTAAGGTATCTGCGAGCAGTGTACGCCCACCGACACCTTTTACGATCAATACTTTTTGCTCTGTCAGGCATTGTAAACTCGGCAGTGCGAGCAGCCCTTCACTATTATATTTTTCTGGTAGCTGCGCCTGAACGATGTACTCAGCCAACACCTTGGCTGTTGCTGCGCCTACTGCGTACCATTTTACTCCGACGGGCCACTGTGGCCAGTATTCGTCCAGTTTTTCCATGCCCAAACGTGCGGCATTAATGCTAGTAAAAATAACGTGCTGAAAGCGATCTAAATCCAAAAACGCTGTTTCCAACTTATTATTTTGAGCTGGAAAAATTTCTAAGCCGGGTACGGCCAGCACCTCTGCACCAGCATCTAACAAGGCATGTTTCAAGGTTTCAGCCTGTGCCTGCGGGCGCGTCACGATGACGGATATTCCGTTTAACAAAAAGCCCTGCCTTTTATATAACCGTCATCGTTTAAAAACAAAGGCGCAATCATAATGCGAAAGACCACATTTGAACACCGTTTTAAGCCTTTTTGCGCTGCGAATCCAGGCTCAGGTGTTATAAACAGCGGCTAGGATTTTATCGGCCCCTCTTGCCAGCAAAGCATCTGCCAGCGCGACTCCCAGCTTTTCTGGCTCTGCCGCAGAACCAGTTTTTTCATCGCTAATCACCAAGCGGCCATTGGGCTGACCAACCAGACCGCGCATGCTAAGCTGCCCCCCCTTCAGTTCAGCAAAGCCGCCAATAGGAACCTGACAGCCTCCTTCCAGGTGCCTATTGAATGCCCTTTCTGCACCAACCGTCAACGCTGTCTCCTCATGATTCAAGGGGGCTAGAAGTGCTTTGACCGTATCGTCGCTACTACGACATTCAATACCCACCGCCCCTTGCCCACAGGCTGGCAGGCATACGCTCTCATCGATAAAAGATCCGATGCGTGAAGCCATGTCCAGACGAATCAAACCTGCAGCAGCTAAAATAATGGCATCAAATTCGCCCCCATCCAGTTTCCCAAGACGTGTGTTCACGTTGCCACGTAAGCTTTTGATTTTAATGTCAGGGCGCAAAGCGCTTAACTGACACTGGCGGCGTAAACTGGAGGTTCCAACCACCGCGCCTTCAGGAAGCTGCTCAAGGCTTTCATAACCATGAGAGACAAAAGCATCACGGTGATCTTCCCGCTCACAGGTGGCATAAAGCTCAAGACCTTCAGGTAGATCCATGGGCACATCCTTCATGGAATGCACTGCAATATCCGCCTCATCGCGCAACATTGCCTCCTCTAGCTCTTTTACAAACAATCCTTTACCACCGACTTTAGCCAGAGGCACGTCAAGAATTTTGTCACCACGGGTGGTCATTCCCACCAGTTCCACTTTGAGACCAGGGTGAATATCCTGCAACCGAGCTTTTACATAGTTTGCCTGCCAAAGTGCCAGGGCGCTTTGACGTGTCGCAATTCGGATCATTTGCCACCTCTCGTCTGCAGCATGTTTCGTCCTCGTTGAACTGCGGCCAAAACCTGGTTCGGCGCAGTGCCGCCAAGGTGGTCGCGGGCTTGCACGGAGCCTTCCAGGGTTAATACGGCAAATACGTTTTCGCTAATATGCTCTGGGGAAAAGCTTTGTAGCTCGGCCAGCGTTAACTCTGAAAGGTCGCAGCCTTTATTCAGAGCAAAAGCTACGGCATTGCCGACCACTTCATGCGCATCCCTAAATGGCAGGCCTTGTTTCACCAGGTAATCGGCCAAATCCGTTGCGGTAGAAAACCCCCGCAAGGCCGCTTCCCGCATCACTGCATCTTTCACTCCCACGGCGGGCATCATATCAGCGTAGGCACGCAGGCAGTTCAGTACGGTATCAACGGTATCAAACAGGGGCTCTTTGTCTTCCTGATTATCTTTGTTGTAAGCCAAAGGTTGCGATTTCATCAGGGTGAGAAGGGAAATAAGGTGGCCATTAACTCGCCCGACTTTGCCACGCACTAGCTCTGGCACATCGGGGTTTTTTTTCTGCGGCATAATGGAAGAGCCAGTGCAGAAGCGATCAGGTAAATCGATGAAGTCAAATTGGGCAGAGGACCACAGCACCAGCTCTTCCGAGAAACGGGAAAGGTGGGTCATCAGCAAACTGGCGGCAGCGGTGAACTCGATAGCAAAATCTCTATCGCTAACCGCATCCAGAGAGTTTTCGCAAACAGCGTCAAACCCTAATAGTTGCGCGCTGTATTCACGGTCTATGGGAAAGGTGGTACCCGCCAGCGCGGCTGCGCCGAGTGGGGAACGATTGACGCGTTTGCGGCAATCTACCATACGCTCGTAGTCACGAGACAGCATTTCAAACCAGGCCAACATGTGGTGCCCAAAAGTAACCGGTTGCGCGGTTTGCAGGTGGGTAAAACCAGGCATAATGGTGCCTGCTTCGCGCTCCGCCAAGTCCAGCAAACCTTGCTGAAGACGGTCTATCTCGCTGAGTACCCGGTCGATTTCAGCCCGTAGATAAAGGCGAATATCGGTGGCCACCTGATCATTGCGGGAGCGCCCTGTGTGGAGTTTTTTCCCCACTGTGCCGATCAAATCCGTCAGGCGCGCTTCGATATTCATGTGTACATCTTCTCGGCTGACGGACCAGACAAATTCCCCAGCAGCGATTTCTTTTTCTATACGCCCCAGCCCATCAAGAATTTGATCCCTCTCGGATTCAGTCAGCACACCCACCTTTGCCAGCATGCGGCAGTGGGCCATAGAGCCCTGAATATCCTGCAAATAAAGGCGCTGATCAAACATCACTGAAGCGGTAAATTCTTCTACAAAGGCGTCTGTTGATTCGGTGAATCGCCCACCCCAGAGCTTTTGCTCGCCAGCTTTATTTACGCTCATGGCTTCTTTTTTATCACTCATATAGTCTGCTCTTTTTTCCTTTACTAACCCGGCCACACACAAGCCAGACGCCACAAATTTTGCGCAGTATACCAGTAAACAGGCAAATAGCATCTGTGCGCTAGAGCCGCTAAACTGCAGCAACTATCGGCTTTTAGGATCTTCGACTCGCCCCATTTACGGAAATCTAATCACCCAAGCTATGCGCCTTTTTCTCGCTATACCTACCCCCCAAGCCCTTCAGCAGCAGCTAAAAAACCTGCAGCCTCTTGCCCCTGACGGCGTAAGTCTTACTCGCACGGAAAATATGCACATCACCCTGGCTTTTATCGGCGACGGCAACATAGCTCAAATTGAAAAAGCACTGGCGCACTTCAACTTCCAGAGTTTGTTAGTGCAGCAAGAAGGCTTAGGCGTTTTTGAAGGCAGGAAGCGATCGATTTTATGGGCAGGTTTAGCCCCTAACCAACAGCTCTTTTATCTGCGGAAAAACCTGACTTCCTGTTTGAATCGAAGAGGAATAAGCTTTGACCTGCTCGAGTGGCAGCCGCATATCACCTTGGCACGCTGCAGTACGGCTGCCCACAAAACCCTGATGAAGGAATTCCTAAAGCAAGCAAACAACCCGACAGAAGCCTTTCGGGTAGAAGAATTTGCGCTATATAACAGCGTGATAGAAGAAGGTTTAACGCGCTACAAAGTGGTATCGCGTTATGCTCTTCAGCTATAGCTCGACGGTTTCGAGATATTCCGGCACGCTGGCCATCATTCCTAATTCATCACAGATGCGCAGTCGCAGGCAATCCGCCGCCTCCGGTTCCCCATGGGTAACAAAAACCTGTTTTGAGTTGTGATTAAAATTGGCCAGCCAGCTTATAAGTTCGTCGCTGTCCGCATGGGCTGAAAGGTTGCCCAAGCTATGTACTTGCGCCCTCACATCATAATACGCCCCATGAATTTTCACTTTTTCCGCACCATTGACCATATTTGCCCCTCGCGTTCCCGGCGCCTGAAAGCCAGCAAAAACCACGCTGTTGCGATGATTAGGCAGCATACTTTTAAGATGATGCAAAACCCGCCCACCACTGGCCATGCCGCTGGCGGATATAATAATTCTGGGAAAGTTTTGCTCGTTAATTTCGATAGATTCTTCCACGCTACGGATATAGCGCACATTATCATCAATAAACTGGCAATCGCCCTGGCTTAAACGCACCTGCTGATTGCAGTTAAACAACAGCTTGGTAGCACTGATAGCCATGGGGCTATTGAGATAGATGGGAATTTCGGGGATACGCTCTTCGGCTTTTAGCTTTGTGAGAAAATACAGAAGCGCTTGGGCGCGCCCCACCGCAAAAGAGGGAATTAATACAGCGCCACCCCGAGCAACGGTGTCGGTAACAATCGTTGCTAGCTGTTCTTCCGGGTCAACCTGCTCATGCCGACGGTTACCGTAGGTGGACTCCACCACAACATAGTCCGCCTGACTCAGTGTTTGGGGCGGATACATAACAGGATCAACCTGTCGGCCCAAATCGCCACTGAAAACGATGGTTTTGCCTTCCGCCTTCAACGTCAACGAAGCAGCGCCAAGAATATGCCCGGCCGGTGTAAAACTGACCTTAAGCCCTGGGCAGACATCGGTGGAGTGATCAAACTTAATGGCTTCAAAATGGGACAGAGCGGCCTTGCCATCTTCTTCGGTATACAGAGGTAACGCAGGTTTATGCTTACTAAAGCCTTTTTTGTTAGCGTAACGCGCATCTTCTTCCAGCAAATGCCCTGCATCGGGAAGCAGAATGGAACACAAAGCCTTAGTGCCCTGCGTCGCGTAAATTTTGCCCTTGTAACCGGCTTTGATGAGCGCGGGAATATACCCGCTGTGGTCTATATGGGCATGGGTCAGCAATACTGCATCAAGCTTTTCAGGATCAAAAGGTGGCGCTTGCCAATTACGACGGCGATGGTTTTTCACGCCCTGATACATCCCGCAGTCAATAAGGATGTTTTTGTTGCCAAAACTCAACAGGTATTTTGAGCCGGTGACCGTACCCGCCGCCCCGAGAAAACTTAACTTCATTGCATAAATCCTCTACATTCACATCCGTTTAGTTTAGAACATTTTACTAGCTTCCTGTTAGAGCGAAGGAGAGACCCGAAACAAACAGGCTTTCAGGTAACGCGTCTCAGGAATTGCCGGATGCACAGGATGATCAGGCCCTTGCCCGCCACGATAAATTAGCTGAGGATGCCTGTCCAAATGCCGCCCCGCACCGCGCACCAAATCGACTAAAGTCTCTTCTGGCAAATGCATCGAGCAGGATGCAGACATCAGCAAACCATCTGGCTCAAGCAAGCGCATCGCCAGAGTAGCAAGCTTTTTGTAGGCAGCAGTGCCTTTATTGAGGTCTTTTTTACGTTTGATAAAAGCAGGCGGATCAGTAATTATAACGTCGAATTTTTGCCCTTCTTCCAGCAGGCTTTCGAGCACCTTAAACGCATTACCCTCATAGCAGCTTAGCTGTTCAGCAAAACCCAGATTTTCCGCATTTTTTTGCAGTTGATCCAGCGCCGCTTCAGAAGCGTCTACAGCACAAAGAGACTCCGCTCCCGCAGACAAACACTGCAAACCCCAGCCGCCCACATAGGAGAACAAATCAAGCACGCGCTTGCCTTTTACCCAACGCACTAATTCGCGGCGGTTTTCCCGATGGTCATAAAACCAACCTGTTTTCTGTCCCTTGCTTGAATCCACCGTGAAGGCAACGCCGTTTTCTTCCACCTGCAATAAATCTGGCCACTCGCCAAAAGCCACTTCTACAGAGTTTTCCAAGCCTTCCAGTTCTCGCAGCGGGCTATCGTTACGCAACAAAATTGCTTTTGGCTTTAGCACGGCTTTCAAGGCCGCGAGCAAGTCCTCACGCATCGCATCCATGCCCGCAGTATTCAACTGCATCACCAGATATTCGCCGAAGCGATCCACCACCAAACCAGAAAGACCATCGCTGTCGCCATAGACGAGGCGGTAAAAAGGCTGCTCGTAAACACTTTCACGCAATGCCAAGGCATTACGAAACCGCTTTTCTAGAAAATTTTGATTGACGGTGCTACGCACATCCCGTGTAAGAAGGCGGCAGCAAATCAGGGACTGGGGGTTCACATAAGCCAAACCCAAAGCCTGGCCGGTGGCTGTCTCAAGGGAAACGAGAGAGCCCGGCTCAAGATCTTTAAGAGGCGTGGCGGCAATATCCACCTCATTGCTGTAGACCCATAGATGGCCCGCTTTAATGCGGCGATCGCTCTTTGATTTCAGGCGGACGGTGGCGCTAATAGATGTGGACACAGTTTACTCTCAAGAAAGGGGAAGGTGGTGCCGAAATGGCAGCAGATCATTATACCCCTCTTGATTGTACTGCGCTTGTGTAATTCGACGAGGACACTTTGAATGACTCTCTTAAAGAAGCCGACTCCCTTAAGCCAATCAAAACACTATATCAATTTCGGCTGAAAACTTGCCCCTGAATAGAGACAAACAAGAAGAAACACCTGCACCACAGCACGTTAAATGCTATTTATTCTGCTTTCAAACTTATGACAAAAAGCGCTGACCAGCAGCCAGCGCCTTGATGCAATGCGTACATATTGAATGATAAAGCTAAAATTATATTGCTGGATTTTAACTGCTCTCCAGCAAGGCCAAAGTAGCTTTAGCGTCATCTTTCCCCACGAAGCCTTTTTCTGAAGAAAGCGCTTCAGCGAGATATATTTTGGCGTTTTCCACATCTTTAATTTGGAAATAGGTCATTCCGATATGATATTTAATTTCCGAGTTTTCTGGATACGCCATCAATGCGGCTTCTATTAGCGGTAAGGCTTCTTGATATTGTCCATTCGCATAAGCCACCCAGCCTAGCGTGTCACTAAATATTTTCTCCTTGCTTGCGTCCAAAATTGCGCTTAACTCCGTCGCGCGCTGCAACACACCCACTTCATCAGCCCTATTATTAATCAGCAGCATGGCAAGCTTATTGGCTGCAAATTGATTGGTGGCATCCATCTCCAGAATCGCCTCATACTGACTAACAGCCTCGTCTAAATCACCTGTTTTTTGCGCCATTAAAGCAGCCTGGGCGCGCAGCTTCGGATTTCCATTCGTGTTTTTCACACCAAGCGTTAAAGCTTTCAGTGCTCTGGCGTAATCATTTTGAGACACATAAGCCATAGCATGACTACGATACGGCACCCACCACTCAGGCTTAATCTCGTGGGCTTTTTCAAATGCGGCCACCGCTTTGGAATATTCTTTATCGCTAAGCAATAACTCACCTTGGAGGTTATAAGCAACCGCATTATCCTTCAGCTGCGAAGCTACTTTCGTTAGCCAGGCCAGCGCATCTTTCTTTTTATCCTGAGCGAGAAGACTACGCACCTTGCCAGACATAGGCTCTACCGCTCCGGGCTTGACCTCTAATGCCTGCGAAAAATGTGCAATCGCATCTTCGTGCTGGTTTCGCCATTGGGCAATTAATCCCAGATAATAGCTGCCGCGCGCCATATCGCCGCCCAACTCAATAAAACGTTGTACTGCAAGCTCTGACTTGTCAGCGCTATTTGCGGACATATAGGCCTGAGCGAGCTGCTCAAGAATCTGAATATCTTGGGGCGCTATATTGTGAGAGATCTCCATTTGCTCGACAACTTTCAAGGCCTCTCCCTTCTGCTTATAAAGCGTCGCCAACTGCATGCTAATTTGAATATCTTTTGGCTTTAGGTTTTGGGCACTCCTAAACATATCAAGGGCCAAGTCTGTATCACCATTCATAATATGCGCACGACCCAGCAATTTAATAATTTCCGCATTATCGAGATTAGCATTTAGCACCGTGCGAAAATCAGACACTGCACTCAAAGCATCTTTACCTTTCAAGGACAGCATTCCACGTAGAGTAAGGGCTTCGATATTACCTGCATTATCATCCAGCACTTCTTCGACCAATGCTTTTGACTCTCCCAGCTTACCCTCGGCGTCATAGAGATAAGCCATACGAATTTTTGCCTTCTCGGCACTCATTTCATCTTGCTCAATTAATGATTGATAAATTTTCTGGGCTTCATCATTTTGCTGGTTTTTAATGAAATATGCCGCCAGACGAAATTGTAGATCGTAATTCTCGTCATCTGCATTAATTTCTTTTCGCAGCATAGTGACAGCTTTTTCCTTATCACCACGAAACAAATACAGATCAAAAAGGCTGATAATAGGTGCTGCCTTATTTTCAGAGCTGGCAATTAATGCTGTTAGTACTGATTCAGCCTGTTGGGGCTTGCCACTTTTTTCATAGAAAAACACCAACTGTTTTTTTAAATTTATATTATCTGGCTCAAGCTCCACCAGCTTTTTTAACTCTCGCTCTGCGTCGTCCTTTCGGCCAGCAGAAAGATAAGCACGAGATAAAAAGGCATGAAGCGCGATACTTTCAGGATGATTCTCTAGCTCACTTTCTACCAGTTTTAAAGCCTGCTCACCCTTCTTATCCCTGTTTAACAAGGAGGCGTACAGCAGGATTGCATCAACATTATTTGGCTCAATAGCGTAGGCATGTTTGATAACCTCAACGGCTTCTGGCAGCTTCCTCTGGCTTGCGAAACTACCTGCCTTTAAGGTTAATGCCTTTGGGTTGGCGTCGTCCATAAGCAACACTTCTTCTGCCAAGGCCATAGCGAGAGAGGCTTCATTTGCCAGGAGGTATAGGCGACCAAGGCTGAGTTTGGCAGTTTTGTTTTCAGGGTGGTCTTTAATAATGCCGCGATACTGGCCTACTGCTTGCCGCCATTGCTTTAACTTTATCAACGTTTCGGCGTAACCAAGCCGGGCAGGTAAATCTTTTGGGTCAATTTTTAATACATTTCGATAACTAACCCGTGCTTTTTCATACTGTTTTTTTTCGAAATTTTTCGCTGCCTTTTCCATATGCTTAACTTTTGTGCCTTCGACACCTCCACAGGCCACCAAAAAGGCTAAAACACAGAATACGAATAGCTTGTAAATATTTTTCATTATTTATCTCTTCACTTGTAATTTCTTTATACGGAACGAGAGCTCAATGCGTAATAAAGCGTGGCAGACAATTGCATCGAAAAGATTACACCTTCACAGAATCAATATGCCCACACTGACTCCTGGCAACTTGGCGTTATAAGATGTACCAAGTACGACCACAGCACTTATCAATAAAGCAGCGCACTAGGAAAATAAGCTATCCCGGCACATAGTTTTGCAATAGCGATTGAGATTCTCGAATCAATTTTTGAATACGCTCGTCAGCCTGCTCAACACCCTCATGCGGAAATACTGGCGTGGTGACGCGTATCATCGCTCCGTCAGTGCGCTGCTTCGTTATAGAGTCCCAAAGCAAATAGAGCTTCACCAAGTATTCGTTGTTGAGTAAGCGGCCACGCTGTTGAAACCAGTAGTAAACCAAAGAAGTCTGATTGCCCTTGCGGATCACCGTGCGATTTACCGGCAGTGAAAAATCATTACCTAGTGTAATCTCGGTTCTTTCAAAATCTGACATTTCCCAGCCATCACCCGGCATACAGCTTTTGGGCGAATGCGCTGAGCGGCCTTTTTGTTGCGAGTCATAGTACGCAACGTAATAGTTCACGGGGTACCCTGGCTGCTCAGCGTAATTTATCATTAAATAATCACTTAATTTTAATGATTTAAGATGGGCAGGGTTTAAATAATCACGCTGCCCAGACCACTGGGCCAAGTCCTGAGGGTAGGATGCAAACACATCCCTATCAGGAATAATTTCCTCGCGCTCAGGTGAATAAAAAAACACTGCACTAAAAAGGAATATAACACCGGCACTAAAGTAGAAAGGCCGTAACGAAGAATTGGAAATACCCTTAGAGCCGACAGGCTCAGTCATAGAATGGGACTCGACTACCGCCAATACCTCCGCGAGAGACCGTTTATCGCCCATCAACCACGAAAGCAAACGTATCTCGAAAATAATAATCGCTAATGAAGACATAAAAACCACCCAGCCTTCAAAATCATGCAGTAGTCCCTCTGCCGCTTTTTCACCCCAGGTATCGACAGTCACACCTATTAAACCGATGCGCAAACTATTCATAGCAACTGTAACCGGAATGCTCGATAGAAAGATGATCGCCTTTAGGAAAGCGTTTGCTTGATACATCAAGGCCAGAATATAGGCCAAAGCCGAAAGAGGAAATAAATAGCGCAAACCGGAGCACGCTTCAACAACCTGCAGCTTCATCTTCCCAAGGTCTATAACATTTCCTTCCAGGTAGACAGGAATATCAAATAGCTGAATAACGGCAACGCCAATTTTTGATGAAATCAGCTGAAGCTCGGAAGAAAGACTATTGTAGATAAACGAAGGAAGGGGAACCATAAATACTAAGATCAGAAGAGGAAATAAGTAATGCCTGAATGTTGAAACGCCTGTAACTGAAAGCACTACTCCAAAAATCGCCAGCAAAAACCCGTACTGAATAACCGTGTATAAAGTGCCTAACTCCCCCATCAGGCCGAGCATCAAGCCTATACAAACAACAAAAACACCCAAATATGAGCCGCGATAAGGCAACTGAGAGAGCAAGATTTTCCTTTGCCAGAGAATATATATAGTAATTAATGGCAAAAGGAACCCATGACTATATTCTTCTTTTATCGTCCAAATTCGAAACATGTATTCTATTCCGTCATAAAACATCAACACCAAACCTGACAACACAAGCCCACACAGTGCCAGCAGAGGCGTACGCTGCCTCAGAACTTCACGGTCAATCGTTTTATAATACTCAGACACTCGACTTCCTTACGCTTAAACTCTAATGCTTTGAATTGATATTTTTCAAAAAAGCGACAACAAAAAATCACTGTAGCTCTCGCTTACACTGCGTATAACTGACTTCAATTCAGATGTATTCTCTAAAGATATTGCGGACGAATAGCTACCATTAGAAATATCAATTTATTGGTGGGATATCGTTTTGTCCAAAGTCATTACTTCCCCAGCAAGCAAGACCGCTGCTACCTAATGCACAGGTATGAAACGCTCCAGCAACAATCTCTTTTGGGTCTTCCAAATTTGGCACATTCACTTGATTACCGGCAGGGCCAGACCCCCAGCAAATAATTCCGTTATCCTCTATCACGCATGTGTGCCGCTCACCCGCTGCAATCGCTACTGGGTTTTGCAAACCATCAGGAACCACACCTTGTCCGTAGTTTGGAAAAGAATCCATTGCCAAATCTCCCCCTGCCCCCCAGCATTTCACGCCATCATCATCAATGGCGCAGCTATGGTAGGCGCCTGCAGAAATTGCTCTGGGGTTACGAAGATCAGGGGGGGTGAGCTGCCCAAAATGAGGAAAGCCATCGCCTCTGCCCGCACCCCAACACGCCACTTGAGCATCATTTATCGCACAAGTGTGAAAGTCACCTGCAGAAATAGCAGTAGGCTTATCTAGGACTGGAACATCGCTCTGCCCTTCATTATTCCAACCCCAACAATGCACCCCAGAGTCATCCAAGGCACAAGTATGCTCTGCTCCAGAAACGAGTTCGCTTGGGTTTAAAAGAGCAGGAACCTCTGTCTGTCCAAATACATTGCGATACCAACATTTCACAAGGCCATCATCAAGTACGCAAGTATGACGCCCTCCCCCTGCAATGATATTCGGTGCTTTCATCCCTTCAGGTATCTGCGCTTGCTTATGGGTATTTGCTCCCCAGCAAAATGCCCCTTTACCTCTTACCACTGCACAACTGTGATATGCCCCTGCAGTAAAAGATTGCACTTCCTGATTCAGAATATGAAGATCAAATTTCAGCTCTACCGTTGCACCGCCATCATCAGCCAGTATTCGCACAGGATAAATTCCTGCGCTCTCATAATTTGGCTCTACAAGCAGTGCAAATGATCCATCGCCGTGATTGCGTATTGTCGCAAACGCCGGCAAATTTTCTGAGGAAATTGACACGCGATCTTCGTCCGGATCGGTCGTTTTGATATTTATTACATGCTTGCGGCCTTCAAAAAATGACAGGTCTTTTATTTCTTTAATAATCGGCGGACGGTTTACGTTTACAACATTTAGTTCAAAAGCTATTCGTCTTTCACTGTTTTCATCTTTTGCAATAAGCTCAATTGGGTATATTCCCTCACCTTGAAAGGATGGCTTAAATATTATCTCTGCTACACCGTTTCCATATTCTTCCAGTCGCGCAAAGTCTGGCAATGTTACTGCCATATAAGTAGTGTCAGGACTTGCGAAAGAATCATTTACAGGAACTTTCAGCACAGCGCCTTCCTGTACCTCCTGAGTACTTATCTGGGTAAGAGAGCGAGCTGGAATATTCTCTTCTGCAGAGGGTTCCTGAGCCTTGTGCTTATCCCCACAAGCACTTAGCAGAATGCAAACCATAACGAGCACAGAATAAAATTGCCGGGGTGTTTTTAATGACAGCATGTTCATCAACCTTGTAAACATAAATTTAATTTTCCAAAAGCACATCGAAAGGCTTCAACGCTTGTTCACGCCCTTCTGCACCCACTGCGGGCACTTCGAGCCACTCATCACCTGCCAACTTATCACTCATGCTCGAAGCCACACTACTGTGTCCGTGGGAAACCCTTAAAGCAGGGTGATCAAAAGGTGCTCTCTCGAAGCGCACTCGGTCATCCGTAAGGGTTTTCAAAAAATCGATGATGTTGGAGGATGCAAAGGATCGATCAGGTAGAAGGGATAATATTTGCTTACCTGGTGTTGAGTGGTTTCCCCCTCGCGCATAAAATTCAAGAACCTGCTCTAAGGTCGCCATACTGCCATTATGCATGTAAGGCCCCGTCAGCTCGACATTACGCAAGTTAGGAATTTTATAGGCGTTTCTTGATGCGGCTTTTAACTTGCTATTATTGTCTTTGTCCAGCTCAGCCTGCGCAAGTTCTGGAGAGGGCAGCACCGCCCCATCATCCTTAAAACAACCCTCTATGGATTGAGACTGGGAGATTAGTTCTCCATCCTGTTTAGTGAAATAGAAGTAGGCACTTTGATCCACATCCTTCGCCAATAAGTTCTCAAAATCACATGCACGAACCTGTGTAACAACCTCGTCTTTAACAGCGTCAGTATTTCCTACTAAAAGTTGCACATATTGATCACTGAATGAAAGGGGATTATTAAGGTCATCTTTTCCGCCTAAGCCAATATCATCTCCGTCAGCAGACACCCCCGTACTGGCAAAGCCAACGTCTACTAAAGCCAAGCCCTCCGATGTTACCAACTTATTTACAACGGTATGGCTGATGGATGCCTCTTTCGTCAAATTGGCGAATATCTCTGGGTTATTCTTCACGAGCTCTGCATTGCTGTGCACAGCTGCTGTTGTAAAGTGAGGGCCGAAATGACAAATAGCACAATGTCCATCGCGAAACTCTTTAAAGCCTTTTTTCTCAAGCTCGCTCAGGTCTACGGGAACTCCCTCGTGATCAACTTCACTTCGATCAAAAGGCGCATCATCAGAAATCAGCGTTGACTGATAAATCTGCAATGCCAGACCAAAAAACATCCCAAAATTTGCTTCAATTTGTTCATAGTGCAGCGGGGTTTCTGTGTCTCTAGCTGCCGCCCCCTCATACTGCTCATCACGTTTTGAAGCAGACCAATATTTAGGATTAAATGCCTGCATAATCAGGTAGCGATAGTAGGTATTTAGGCCCGCTTTTAAGCTTCCCTCCGTACTATTTGAATACTGCCCCAGAACGCTATCATTCCAATGCACCTCTTGATTTTCCAGCGGTCTGCGCCACAAGAGTTTTCGACCTAAATCACTCAGTCGTCGATTTTCACAACTCATTTCAGTGGCATTCAGTGGCGGAGCCACTGCCTGAGATGCCAACGATGAATTTACGAGTTTTAATCTCACTTTCTCAGGCTCGTTGCGTTCATCAACAACCCACACACCCGCATCAGGGTCTCGCTCCCCTAGCTCATTACTACCATTAAAAATGTGATTAGCCCGACCATCCCAGAAATTACGGAAATTAAAGACCGCGTTAATGACTGTTGGAGCGTTTCGATCCACTACCTTTCGTGTGTTTCGAGACGCATCATGAAATACCGGATCGGGGTCATGGCTGCATTCGTCGGCAATGTCCTCTGACCAGCCTACCCGTTCAAAACTCCCACCAAAAGTTCCCGCTGAAGAAACCACGTCATCTGACTCATATAACACTAGCGAATCTGCATTTAAGGGGTCTTCCAACTGGAAGAATGGAAAGTCGCTTAATTTTAATTCATAGTTAACCCCCATTTGCGTTCCGTCAGGGGACACTTCAAAGCTCATCATTGGCACATTTTCAGACTTACCAGCTGGCGCCAACTGATTCCTGCTACGTGAATCAGCACCTGCGTGAAAGTGACAAGATGCACAAGCCACCCCATCACTGCCAACATTCTGATCCCAGAATAAAGCCTTCCCTAGCACTAACGCCTTTTCTTTATTCACAACAATCGGGTCAGGCCCATCTAATAAAC
>DFBZ01000100.1:22824-23955 GCA_002366835.1 Gammaproteobacteria bacterium UBA3067 | reverse complement strand
GTGTCAGGCAAAAATTATGCATGTAGGCTACAACCCAGACTTGGATATCTGCAAATTGGGATGCAAATATACCGACATCCCAGGGCAAGGACAGCGTGTGATCAACCGCTTTATTAATAATGTGCAAAGGGAATCAAGAAGGAAGGAACAGGGGGAGGATTTTGTTTAGGGACAGCGCTTAGCTACACCCCACCCTGTTAGAGGGGGGCTATTACATTGAGCGCAGGAAAATAAGAATTGTATCGCCCCTTATCACGCGTAAGAATACTCCAACCTCTCACAGCCGCATGAGCCCCAATAAAAAAATCAGGCAACGGAGACCGCTTAAGCCCTCCTGCTTTTCGATATTGTAAAAAGCATTTAACCGCTAAAAGCGCAGCCTCGTAGGGAATGTCTTCTCGGCAAATGTACTCAGAAGGCAGGGAGGCCTCTAACGCCTCAATCCGCTCAAAACCAATAGAAATTTCAGAATAGATAATAGGGTTTATATAGAGAAGATCGTGCTCGGCAGACTTAGCCAACGCCTTAGACGACCACTCAAACCAACGCTTATCTTCTGTAAAAACATCTAGAAGAACATTACTATCAATCAATACCGGCATCATACGTCACGTGTTAACTGCATGATTTCATCTGTGCTCATTAAGCCAGTACTCTTCCCCGCCATCGCTTCGAGCAAATTACTCCCACGCACAGACTTTTTTGCCTTACGGACACGTAATTCATCCCCCACCCTTTCAAACTCAACATCAGTGTGAGGCAGCAAGCCCAAAGCCTCGCGAAATTCCTTTGGAATTGTAATTTGACCTTTAGAAGTAATGAGCACAGCGGCCTCCATTTATTGTAAGAGTAATACTAGTACTACATATTCAAAAAGCTGGATCTAGAGCGTGTTAAACCAGCAAACTTCAGTAAGTTACGGATATGGGATACAAGTGAGCGAGTATTCAGTTTCATCCCATCAACTGATAGAATGCCAACCGCACCGCCCTTAGCTCAGCTGGATAGAGCGTCCCCCTCCTAAGGGGAAGGCCTCAGGTTCGAATCCTGAAGGGCGGGCCATTAACATGGCCACTTATCAGGATTTGCCAGCACCCTCGTTCCTCAGCGTCGCTTATGGGGTGATAACGC
>DFBZ01000100.1:0-22696 GCA_002366835.1 Gammaproteobacteria bacterium UBA3067 | reverse complement strand
TTACCTGCACCCTCGTTCCTCGGCTGCGCTTATGGGTTGCATAACGCTAGCGCGTTAAAAACACACCCCAACGCCCTGAGAAACTATTTGTAAAATCATTTCTCATAGTGATAGCGGCAGGAAATGATCGTAAGCTGATTATTATCGACTACATATACCAACCGAATACTTTCATCAATACGACGAGACCAAAACCCAAACAAATTCTCCTTTAATGGCTCCGGCTTGCCAAGCCCTTCAAATGGATTTCTCTGAGCATCTAAGGTTAGCTTATTAATGCGCCTCAGCGTTTTTCTATCCTGGCTCTGCCAATAAACATAATCTTTCCAAGCTTCTTTTGTCCACGCTAATACTTCAGTCATCAGCTAGCTCATGATTTTCTACTTTCCCTGAGCGATACTGAGCGATTGACCTTGCCAAATGCGCCGCATTAGCCGGGCTTTTCAACAAGTGCACCGTTTCCATTAGCCCATTGAAATGATCGAGGGACATAACAACAGCATCCTCAGCATCTCTACGTGAGATCACAGTGTAATCCGAATCCTCAACGACCTGATCTAAAACACTTTTTAATTTATTCCTAGCCTCTGAGAAGTTAATAACCCTCATAGAACACCTCTTAATTGTACAATATAAAGAACAAGTATAACTTGCCTTATAAATCGTACAAGTGATTGGTGTTTATTTTTGATAATTTAACATGAGAACGTTTCAGGGTTTTCAGGCACCCTTGGCACAAGAGTGCTAGTCTAGGCCCGCAATATACCGGCGTTACTTAGCCATTCACGAAAATGAGATTTACTGTCTTGTGATATTTGATGACGAAACTCGGCATTGTCCGCGTATTGCTTCCGCTTAAGATTCAGCGTTTGCAGGTGCCGCTGCCAAAAAGGGAAAGAGCAGCCATGCATTCAGGCACTGAAAGAAAAGGAGCCACCCATTAAAGAGTTAGTAGCACCATGCTTGATTGCAAAACTTGACCCCAATTTTTACTCGTTTCTTAAGTCAAAATAATAGCTGCCTTTGTAGTTTTTCTAGCTTCACTCAACTGACACAGAATTTTGAACAGCCTCGATGTTTATTTAAAGTCTTCAATCAAGGCAATATCCTTTTTAAGCAGATCATTAACCATTGTGTTGAGTTCAACACCTTTGGCTTTGGCTTTTTCTGCAAAATAATCAATCACCTCAGCTTCTAGATAAATCGGTAAATTCTTTTTGGCATTAGGACTAAAGAATTTGCCGCGCTCACCTTTAGAAAAGTCGTACTCTTCACGCATTATGTTCACCCTTNNCCGAACTTCATGTTTAGTGGCCGCTCGCGCTGAAATTAGGCGGATGGTCACGCTATCGTCATTGGCGTTGCGGTAGGTGTGTACCACAACCAAATAATGCTGGCCGTTGATCAGGCCGAGTGTTACCCAGCGACCTTCGTCGTCGCTGGATTCCTCATCATCAAAAACCGTTAAGGCCATTGGGTCGTCAAAGACCTTGGTGGCTTCCTCAAAGGTTACACCATGCTTACGAATATTGGTGTGTGCTTTGCGAGGGTTCCATTCAAAATTATATTGCATTTATTAACCTTTAGCTGCTTTTGGGTGCCGAAAGGTTGCTGGAACGTGACCAGCGCCTAGCTTGGTATTTAATGACCAACCCCTCCTCGGGCACTTCCCGAATAACGAGCTTCTCGCTGCCTTCTAGCTCACTTACAGCCTCAAATTACAGTTTCAAATCATCATCAGGCCCACGTTGGCCTTCACCGAAGGCTAAGTTATCTAAGCTAATGGCAGGCTTTTGGCAATCTTCACAAGTGCATCCAAGGTAGGCTGAGTCATGCCAGCTTCGTACCTCTTAATCTGTTTGACATGAATGCCAGCAATATCAACCATATAGCTTTCGTGAGGCCGACTTACCTTTTAAGCGCTCAATGGGTGGCACGCTGCCCTTTTGTTTTTCTCTATGCTGATTTTGAGCTTTCTGGTATTGCTCTAAAGAGGCCACCGATCCCGCCACATCAAAGAAATAGTGCTGGAAGCGAGCAACCGATTCAATCCAACTTTCCTCATCAATGCCGAGCCGCTGTAAAATAGGCGCTTGCGATTCATCAATCGCGCCACGCTTGTCGGCTCTCAGCACCCTGCCCGTCCAGTCCACCAGCTCAAAATAGTCCTGTCGGCTGTATGGGATACCTTCTGATAGCCGTATGCGGCCACTTCCATCGAGAACTTTCAAACTGGCTTGCTGACAAGGCTCATAGTTCGTTGATGAAGTATCTTTTTGATTTTGATTGCTTTTCTTATACTGCCTAATCAAACGCTTTTGTTTTACGCTCGGTTTGTTTTTTTCTATCGCATGGTCGTAAAGACGCTCCTGAATGGAGGTGAAATCTGATTCTTCAGGCGTTGCCACCATCTTGGCCCGTATAGGATTAAGATCCACATAGGCCATACACGACAGCAATGCTTTTTCATCCAGCAAAGCCTGGCTTTTAAAGCGCCCTTCCCAAAAACGCCCTCTACAATTCTCTTCTTTATTAGCCGTACGAGCGACATACTCATTCAGGCTGCGCATAAACCAGGATATATCACCCAGGTTTTTACGCCACAAATCTACTTTTTCCTGATGCAACGCCTGTGTAGCGGCGTTATCAGTGGCATTGAGCAAATCTTTTATTCTAAGTGTGCTCGCAGGAAATAAGCTACCCCAGCGATCCATAACTTCCTCATCGGACCAGCTATTCAATTCGTCCTGATTCACAAATAAGACCAAGTGGTAGTGGTTAGACATCACCGCATAAGCGCACACATCAATAGAAAATACTGATGCGAGAAACTTTATCCGCTCAACCAGCCAAATTTTACGATGATCAAAGTTCTGCCCACTCTGAAAGTCTTCCCCGCATAGGTACGCACGCCGCACACAGCGAGAAATGCAGTGGTAATAGGGTGTATCTTCAATTGAGATGAGCTCTCTTCGGGCGCGGGTCATAAGAGTTTCCTTGCATTCTCGCAAAACTGGACATACGGCGAGCTTACAGGGAAGAGGGTTTTGAATCAATAATAATGGCTGTCCTTGTAATTCCGTTGTCCTTGTAATTCCGTTGTCCCTTGTATTTGTTGTCCTTGTATTTGTTCTGTCGGTCCTTGTAGTCGTCTTCATGTCCAGACGCTAATTTAGTCTATAATTACCGACTGATTACCGCGAAATTGATCATAATCAAAAACGGTTTTAAGAACCTCTGCTGCAGAACTATTTCGAAATTTATTGTTCAAGAGAAAGCGGCTGAACTCTGGAAGCAAAATGAATTGAATTGTATCAGTTACTGTAACCTTGCGTACTTACAAACGCTTCTAAACAAGGCAACCCAAATGTCGGAAAAAGATGATTTCATTGTATTTGGAGCACCCTCTATCGGCGAAGAGGAAATCCAAGAAGTTGAAGCAACACTTCGCTCAGGCTGGCTTGGTACCGGCCCTAAAGTAGCCAAATTCGAAAAAGAATTTGCCGCATACAAAGGGCTTCCAGCTAACCAAAGTGCGGCTGTAAACTCCTGTACAGCAGCATTACACGTGAGCATGATAGCCGCAGACCTTAAACCCGGTGATGAAGTAATCACCACAGCAATGACATTTTGTGCGACCATCAACTCGATCATTCACGCTGGCTTAACTCCTGTATTAGCAGATATTGACATCAACACGCTAAACATTTCACCATCCAGTATCGAAGAAAAAATAACCCCGAAAACTCGCGCCATACTACTCGTACATTTTGCCGGTCGCCCCTGCGAGATGGGCGCCATAATGGCACTAGCGGACAAGCACAGCCTTATTGTAATTGAAGATTGTGCACACGCGATAGAAACCGAATACAAAGGCAAGCCAGCGGGCACTTTTGGGGATTTTGGCTGCTTTAGCTTCTATGTAACCAAAAACCTCGCCACTGGCGAAGGTGGTATGGTTCTGGCAAAAAATAAAGAAAAGCTCAGCAGGGTCAAACGACTCGCATTACATGGAATGACCAAAGATGCCTGGCATCGTTTTGGAGATGAAGGCTACAAGCACTACCAGGTAGTTGAATGTGGTTTTAAATACAACATGATGGATATTCAGGCTGCGCTAGGTATTCACCAATTAGCCCGAGTTGAGCACAACTGGGAAAAAAGACAGGCCATATGGAATAGGTATCAAGATGCGTTTAAAGACCTACCAATCACTCTTCCAGCTGAAGTGGAAACCGAACATCGTCATGCTTACCACCTCTACACAGTTTTAGTTGACGAAACCAATACCAACATAGGGCGCGATCAGTTTTTGGAAGCGATGACAAAGAAGAACATAGGCATAGGGGTTCACTATTTAAGCATACCGGAGCACCCCTATTACCAATCAACTTACGGTTGGAAGCCCGAAGACACACCAAACTCTACCCTCATTGGTCGCAGTACCGTTAGCCTCCCCCTTTCACCTGGTTTGAACGACAACGAAATCAAACGGATTATCGCCTCCGTACAGAATTTACTAGGATAAGGGACTTGAAATCGAGAATTAAGATCCTTCGTTTTCCATTAGGGCTTACCGGATTAATATTTATAGCATACCTTGTTTCGAATCACTGGGGTGAGCTAGCACCTCAAATGTCGAATGCGAATGCGGCCGCCCTTTTTATAAGTGCATGCCTAGGTTTTACGGGAAACATTCTAATGGGGCATGTATTCTCAAAATTACTATGTGCCCATGGGACAACTGTTCCCTTAAGCCTGGGGTTGCGCATATTTTTACTTTCCCAAATAGCAAAATATATTCCCGGGAAAATATGGTCATACCTATTCCAAATGGCCCATTTACCTACTGGAACATCACTTCGATCAATGTTTTTTGCTAACTTGCATCTCATGATTTCATCACTATGGTGCAGTACGGTACTGGGTGCCAATTTGATTCTTATTTCTTATAACTACTATAGCTCAGCTTTAACAGTAACAATTTTCGGAATACTAATATCGGTAGTCATTGCTACAGGTCTACCATGGGTTCTGCTGCGCAAACTACAAACTCAACAACCTACAAATATCACGAGAGACGTGCGCCCTCGATTTGACCCGTTTTTACTTATAGAAATCTGGATTTCATGCGGAATGAGTGTGGCTGGACAAGTTATTTTAGTTGCATTCGGGTTTTCTTTAGAAACACAATTATCACTTTCTCTTGTCGGTATCGGGGTAATTGTTTGGGTGGTTTCCGCGCTGCTTGTGGTGTTTCCTGCTGGCCTTGGAGTTCGGGAATGGTTATTTATAAAAGCATCCACTTTGTCAGGAATAATAACGACAGTTTCCGCCCCGATCACCCTATCCATACGTTTCTGGTTGATTACTATTGATCTAACAGGGGGACTTTTCGCAATTATTTTGTCCAAAAAAAGTTCACCAATCGCGCAAACCCGTGGACTAGATCAAAAATAAAGTTTACTGGCAATATCATGATCAGTAGCTATTTTAGTTTCAGGGCGCCTAAAATACAAAAAACTGTATAGTGCATTCGAATATCTTACAAAATGGAATGAAGTTTTAACATGAAGACTCAATTAAAAAAGGCACTATTCATGGTTATCGAGCTATTGCTACGAATCGTGATTAGCCCTTACATCAGAGCCAAATTTATCGGTTTTTGTGGCGCTACAGTAGGAAAAAATGTTCGTATTTACGAGGCGAACTTCATCAATTTAGATAATGGATTTAAAAACCTCTATATTGGTAATGACGTTCACATTGGAATGGATTGCCTCATTGACTTAAAGGGCTCCGTAATCATACAGCATGGGACAACCATATCTCCTGGCGTTACTATCCTTACTCATTCCGACCCAGGGAGCCAACATAATTCACCATTGTGCCGAGAGTTCACACCGAGAAGTAGCGATGTTCAAATAGGAGAATACTGTTGGATAGGAGCAAACTCGACTATATTATCCGGCTCCAACATCGAAGATTGCGTTGTTGTAGGTGCTTGCAGTTTAGTCAGAGGATCTCTGGATTCCCGTGCAGTTTACTATGGAGTACCTGTTGTAAAGAAAAGAAGCATCCTAACTGGACAATTTTCATAAAATAGAAATCCGAAAATATAGAAACTTAATCATGGGTGATTAAATGACACACGAAAAATATCAATGCAATTTCACAGAAAACAAAATCGCCCATCGGTTCATGTATGATAAGGATTCGAGAAAACTAAAATCCGATAAAATAATACGCGTTTTAGCCGAACAATTTGATTCATTCGAAAATAAAACCGCGCTAGAAGCGTCCTGTTCTGCAGGATACATGTCAGTATATTTTGGGTCACACTTTCCTATACTTGACGCTATAGATATCGACGAAGAAGCCATCAAAAATGCCAGAGCTAAAAACTCCAAAAAAAATATTACATATCACAAAATGGATGCACTGAACATGTCGTTCGAAGATAGCTCATATGATATTGTCATCTGCAATCAAATGTATGAACATGTGCCAGATGCCAATCGACTTATGGACGAAATATACCGCGTGCTAAAACCAGGTGGCATTTGTTTCTTTGGCGCAACAAACCGACACAAGGTTATGGAAACTCACTACGGGCGCATACCATTTTTATCATGGCTACCAAAACCACTAGCACACCGATACCTGAGATTACTTGGAAAGGGGGATTTTTATTACGAAACCCTATTATCCTACCGAAAATTAAAAACCCTGACAAAGAAATTCGACTGCATCGACTACACAGAAGAAATAATACGCTCACCGGCGAAATACTGCGCAACTGATGTGGTTCGACCAGGAAGTACTGTTCAAAAACTCTCAATTGTTTTTTTAAAATTTTTCTATTTTTTGTCGCCAGGCTATATCTGGCTTCTACAGAA
Source organism: Gammaproteobacteria bacterium UBA3067 (assembly GCA_002366835.1). Classification (GTDB taxonomy): domain Bacteria; phylum Pseudomonadota; class Gammaproteobacteria; order Pseudomonadales; family UBA3067; genus UBA3067. The sequence continues at coordinate 15,797 of DFBZ01000100.1, read as the reverse complement.
GCCTAAGAACTAGAGTCATCGCCTTTAGTCGTCACACAATCAATATATTTCCATCTATATTTTTAGCATACTCAGAATTAAACAACTTAGTACAAGCGTTAGCTGAAGCTTGAATATCAAACGCCAAGCAGGCTGCGTCAAGTTCGCTCTTGTAGACACACGGCACGCTCCCCAGTGCTTCTCGAATTGCGACTGAAATCGCAAAAGCACTCACTGCTCCTGATAATACTCCGCAACCATATTCACCTATAAGTTTAGGAAGATCCCCTACAGGCGTTACAATAACAGGGCATCTGCTCTGCATTGCATCTGAGAATACGACAGGAATGCTTTCGATCCTTGATGGAATAATGAGAAAGTCGGTATTAACAAGCAGGATCTGGGCATCCTCCCTATTCAGATACGCACCCACGGTAACAGGACAACCAGCGGCGCTAAGTTTATGAACCTTCTCATGAACTAAACTGTGAAGCGGCCCTCCACCTTCGATTCTCACCGATTCAATTTTTTCCCAATCGTCATCAGAAAGCAACTCCAATGCATCGAGTAATATATCTACCCCCTTGTTTGGGTGCCAACGGCCAAGAAAACTAAGCCGGTAGGGAGGGCTTGTACGAAGAACACGATCTATTTTATTTAGCTGTCTAGTGCTAGGCAAAAAATGACAGGGTTTCCCTGAAATTTGACTCACATCCTGAGATAACTGAAAACCATCTGCAAACTGTATTTTTGCATTTGTCAGAGTTTTTTTGAGTATAGACCGAACTAGCGGGATTTTCCCCAGAGACCAAATATCACTTCCCAATGCCCAAGTACTATAGGGTATGCTATAAGCCTTTCCTGCTCTAGCAGCCCAATAACCACTTGGCAAAGCCCATAGAGCTAGAATATGGTTTGGCTTGAACTCCTCAACTGCCTGATGACAGGTGCGTTGGCCACTGGCGAGAGTAGACAGTATACTAACCCAATGAAGGGGGTTTAATGGTTTCAAGGTAGAAAGCGCTCGTTCCGGTGATCGGAATCGATATATATCAAATGTATCCGTAGTGTCTGCCACCCCAACTTCTAGTCCAGGTGCAACCACAGCAATACTGCATATTTTTGACAAAGCAATTGCAAAGTCTTCAACAAACGACCCGGCAGCTTCCGTACCATCGTTTCGTCTGGGATATGAGGTCGTTACGATAAGTAGGCGCATCTCTATTCCTTGCTCAGCACTAGTTGATAGCCTGTCGGTAAAAACCTACCACCGCAATCACTGGCAAGCCGAGCAAGAAGCCACGCGCCAATATTTAGAAAAGGTATTAATGGCATAAAAAGAACTAAAAAAGCCGCTGGATGATGGTGGCGGATACCGTCTAATGCTGTCTTGGCTATAGCGAGATTCATCAATAGGGCTGCACTTTCAATAGCGTGCCCAGTTTCTTTAAATTGGGTAACAACTAATTTTGAATCTGATGCAAAACGATGGAGCTGATACTCAGTGAGCCGTTGAAAGTCGTGTGGAGCATCGTGAATGGGGTAGGCAAATGGAACCGATAACAGCGCGCGCCCCCCTGGTTTCAGAACACGACCGATTTCAACAAATGCCCGTTTAGGATCTTCAAGGTGCTCCACCACCTCAAGACATACCGCAATGTCAATTGAGGCATCAGGAAAGGGCAACTGTTCTGCGGTTCCAAATATCGAAGGAGATGACTGGTAAAGCTCGGCGCCCGTATCAGGATAGTCAAGACTTATGTACTCAACCATACTTGGGAGTTTCCGCTGCAGCACACTTCGCCCACAGCCAATATCCAGAAGACGATCACCCTGTCGAGGCTGGACAAGGTCGATATCATCATAGGCGCTGTTACGCAGAACAAACCATTGTGGATGAAACGGAGTTTTTCGTAGACTTAACAGCATGCTAATTCCGTATATTTTGAAATAAATAAAGACATGAAATTACAACAATTGACGAAATGGTTGGCAAAAAAAGGATCTGGAGTTAATAAGATGACTTTGTTTCATATAAACGGCACGTTCAATCCCATTCTCAGCTGAGGCAGTATTTCTATCGACAGCTTCAACGCGCTGTTTAATTAACTTACGATAAGTCCTCGCACCCAGAGTTTATGCCAAAATTGCGGGCAAAAAACCATGATACTCCACATGATCAATTGTCATTTCCTGATCGACTACCAACTGAAGAAGCGACTCTCTCACAACGCCGGTAGTGACTGCCCATCCAGCACCAGTACCAGCACCAGCACCAGCACCAAACATGATGAGTGCGGCGGCACGGGTAACACAGGATACTCTCCCTGGTTTAATCCAACTATTTCAGTTACTGAGTGCAGCGACATCACCTTTAATTTGTTCAAGAACGTCAAAGGTGCACACAGTATCAAATGCTTCACCCCAGCTGTCGTCCGGACAACTTAAAATATCATGACTTACACCACTCGCATTGGAAATATCTGCTGCCATTCCCAATGTCAGTGACGAGGTTTCCATACCAACGCAATGAAAACCTGCGTGAGACAAATCAACGAGCAAGGCCCCGGCGCCGCAGCCTATTTCCAACAGTGATTTGCATGGCATTTTTGCGAGCAACGCAAGCACCCTTCTTCTCTACAGGTATCTTAACGGTGGCGCCCAACCTAAATCAGACGCCAATACACCGAAAAATGGATCAGTTTCTATTGAATTTGGCTCCACCAAACTTATCAATGTGATTACATCCCTAACAACAAGTTATTTTTGGCCTGAATCGGTTTTTGCATAAATCAGACTAGTAATTTGTTCAGAGACCAATCCAATCAAAAAAATCAAAACTGATGTCGTGAACAATAACGCACTCATATTGGTAAAACGGTGGAATTCATAAAGCGTATAACAATAATACACACCTCCCGTAATAAAATGGCCCAACGCGATGGGCAAAAATAATTTTAACGGTGAATATAAGGTGCCTACCTTGAAAATTATCAAAAGAAATCGCACACCATCTCGAAAAAAATTTATATGGCTTTTTCCGTCTCTCTTCAAAGCAATGATCGGATGGTAAGTAACCGAATACCCCGCTCTAAAAAATGCCATTGTGCTAGTTGTAGGGTAGGAGAATCCGTTGGGGTAAAGGTATAGAAACTCTCTGAATCGACGCGCCCTCACAGCACGAAACCCTGAGGTTAAATCTTCAATTTCATGCCCTACCATCCAGCTGGCCAAACGATTGTAAATTTTATTCCCCAACCCTCTGGCAATATTTGCTTGAGATGATGCACCCTGACGTGCTCCAACCACCATATCGTACCCAGAATAAAGTTTTTCAAGCAGAGCAGAAATATCCTTAGGCTGATGCTGTCCATCACCATCCATAAATACCAATATATCTCCTTTTGCAGCACGCGCGCCTGATTTGATCGCCGCGCCGTTACCCTTCGAATAAGGATTACATATTTCCTTTACGGAATACTGTTTACATATATCAGAGGTGTTATCCGTTGACCCATCATTTACCACAATTATTTCATAATCAGGGTACAGATCCGAAATACCAGAGAGTATTCCACCTAAACTAATGGCTTCATTTTTTGCCGGTATTACTACAGTTACATTTGCCATATTATTTTTGTATCTCAGATCTAAGATCAATAAAGTCAAACAACTTAATGGGTCCACAATTTACAATGGTTACGAATAAAATCCCTGGTATATTCCTGTTTGAATCTAAGAAAGGGAACTGTAGTTATTTAACTACATCAGCTTAGGTGTCACTAACAATTTTCTTGCGCTCTCAATTTGCTCAGATAAATGCGGATCTTTTAACTGGCTATATCGACCATGCAATAAATCCGCCTTCTTAAGATGATCTATCGCTTCTCTATTCAAACCAGCAGTATGTAAAAACATTGCTTGCTCATACCTGATACGTGGCGTACAAAAATATTCACAGGCTTTATCACGATACAACATTACACCGTCGAGATTTCTTTTCCCAAACTCCAAGTCTGACAAAAATGCATATAGATTTGAAATTGCTTCTGGATATCCTAGATAATATGGGTTTGTCGTATAGTTTAGCGTAATGTTATGAAGCGCATCAATGGTCAGTCCTTTACAAGCTTTCCCACTAGATAGCATTTCGCTAAAAATACCTATCGCTTCTTGTGCTGCAGCTTCAATCGGCGCCGTTTTTGCCAACAATTCATACTCTTCAGCCTTGAACCCTTTTTGCGTTACTTGGCAATCAATAACAGCCAATGAGAGCCTTGACGCTAAAGACTGGGGATTAATAGCCGACACTTCTAAAAGAACTGATCTTGCCTCAGACACTTGCCCTACAGATACCAGTTGGGACGAATAGAGCAAACCAGTTCTTACCGAGATATTATTTTCATACCAAACTTTTGACATCAGCGGTGCATTTCCCCAAAGTTGACTCCGCACATGAGCAATCCCACTGAACACTAAAATACAAACACAAACCAAAGCAGTCATTGGCTTTTTATACGTCGAGTTCCTATTAGATAAATAGACTAGAAAGGAACATAGTGCCAACCAAATACCATATTGTGGCAAATAATTTCTATGTTCAAAATACATCTCTAGAGGTATCACTGTTGACTCCAATAGATGCCCTGCAAAAAAAAACAAGACACCTAGCGAAACCAAGGGCATCCTATGCCGAATTAAATAGCTGCCTACGCAAGCTACAATAATACCAATAATCGAAAATAGTGTGCTTATCGGTGACAATAGGCCTGTTGAAACAGGTTGGTTAAAACTGAACAAGCCAGTTCCCTTTAAAGAGGGTAGCAAAATATCTTGCACGTAAAGAAATAAAATTCGCGACTGGGTCAACAATCTTTCAGAAACAGAAAATGTTCTTAACTCATAACCAGTCGTAAAAAAATCATACTTGTATATAAAATAGACTGCCAATAGAATTAATGGCAGCCAAAGGATACAAATTTTCCAAATAGTCCAAGCTTTCTTTGTCTTATCACTTAATGCTTCTTCGTCGAATAGAAATTTTTCAAACAGCAATGCGAATACACAAATTAATACGCCATTTTCTTTCGAAAGAACAGCTAACACTCCAAACCAAACAATTCCCAAAGAAGCCAAAACAATACCCCTGGAAACGTTTTTCTGTAACAGCTCGCGCCCTTTAACAAAACTTATCAAGCCAGCAAGAACAAAAATTGTTGACAGAACAGTCATACGCTGAACGATATAGCTAACCGTCGACACCTGATATGGGTTAAGCAGCCACAGCATTGCTAATAAACCAGCAAACCATATCCGCTGCACTCTCGAAGAAGGCTTTGGATCAAACAAATACGCAGAACTTAACCAAGACAGCCAAAATATCAGTACACCTGCTAGAAGATGTAATTTTAAGCTGGTCATCTTCATTGTTCTAGCGTCCAACGGCCAGCTGTTGCCATCGAGCAAAAAACTAAACAGACTTAGTGACCTTCCCGGAAATCCTTGGCCAGAGGTTAAAAATGCAAGCAAGGTTGGCCTATCTATCACACCACCATGCTTGCTTATAGGTGTCAAATTTGACATATCATCAAATAGAAAACCACCATCTAAACTCGGTAAATATACCCACAAACCAAGTCCAAAAAAAAACAAAAATATAACAGCTGTGCTAATAACTTCTCTACTTTTGCGATCGGGTATATTTAAGCTCCAGTTCACATTTCGCACTCTTGAAATTATTTCTATTTAGAAATCAAAAAAGCCCATAAATATGGGCTTTTTTATTCGTCTATTTATCTATTTCTATCTACATTCAGAGGGCAAATATTTTGAATCAATATTACCCGAAGCGCATACCCATACTAACCCACCCACCGATGCGGTAGGAGTTAGCGTAAAATTATCCCCTGCCACTGCTGCTGGCAGACCAGTGCCCGCTGTAGTTATGGTGATGACACCGCTGTTGCCAACAGCAACTGATCTAATTGAATTACCAACGATACTTGTACTGGTAGGAAGACCCACACTGCCATTTGTTGATGGCAAACCACCTTCAGAGGACCAAAACTCCGCAACACCGACCTTAGCTGGTGAAGCCAAAGATAAACCTTCTGCCATTTTCGCTCTAACGGTATAATCCTGATAAGCAGGAATCGCTACTGCAGCTAAAATACCGATGATCGCTACCACGATCATCAATTCAATTAAGGTAAAACCTTGTTGTACTTTTTTCATAATGTTACTCCGATTAAAAAAATATAAGTTTTGGGAGGACTTTAGCTGGTTTGCATATTGCCCTCCCGGGTAATGCCGGTTTACTTAACAAACCATTTCCAAAGCCGTGGAATAACTATGGCACAGGCTGTGCCAAGCTGCCACGAAGCACTACTGTTTTTTGGGTTTATTTTATAAGTTATTGTTTGTGTGGTCATAATGGCTTACTCATTTAGTTTTGCCTTATTGCCCTCTATCCCATAAGGGCAGGCCTACTAGACACCACCCTGACTTTATTTGTCACTCTTATACAGTTTAGAAAGTGACCAATCTTGTCACCCGCTACTGTGTCTCGTTAAATTTGTGAACTTGTTCTCATTTGTGTCGTTATAGATTTATGTGACGCCCCTTTGAGTATTGTTTGGTTTAGCTTCGTTCTCGGCATCTGCTCCATACGTTGCTCTCGGCCTCTGTTCCTGACTCGGCTCTACCAGTTCCGTCCTTGGAACCGTACCTCCTGCATCCATGGGCGGAACTGGTAGAGCCGAGTCAGGAACAGAGGCCTAGGGCGTAGGGAAGCCCAACATCTTGGTAGGTTGCAAAGGCGGTGCTTAAAGGTGGGGTTGTTGGATTTCGCTACGCTCGACCCAAGCTACATGGGGTGAGCTAGGGTGAAGCTTGTTGGCATGGTGCTGTTTACATATCAACCAAAGGCGACACTTCTGCTCGGCGTTAAAAAGAAATTATTGCTACGCTTATTAAAGAAGCGGAAAATACGTTTTTTCTTTATTTACACTAAATTAACCAAAAATAGCGAATTTTCATAAAGATGGCGATTATATCTGCAGGATCAGGGAATAACCTTAGCGGGCTGGCGAAACGCTTGGTGGCGGATGGCTTTATCGATATTGAGGCGGCCCAAGGGGCCACTCAGGAGTCCCAGAAAGAAAAGATACCTTTTGTTACCCATCTTGTACAAAAGAAGCTGGTCAGTGCCTTCGATATTGCCACGGCTGCGGCGGACGAGTTTGGTGTACCCCTGATGGATTTATCCGTTATCGACACAGAGGTGATTCCCGGCGACCTCGTTAAACAGAACCTGATTCTCAAGCACCACGTACTGCCGCTTTTCCACCGAGGCAACCGGCTTTTTGTTGCAGTGTCTGATCCAACCAATCTTCAGGCACTGGATGAAATTAAATTCCAGACGGGGATCAGCACTGAATCCATTCTCGCGGAGGAAGATAAACTCCGCGACGCCATTGAACGCCTGCTCACCAAACAAGATACATCCATGGACGAATTCGAGGATACAGACCTCGACAACCTCGATATGGAGGGTGGCGAGGCCACCGACGATGACGACGGAAAGTCCGATGGCGGTGATGATGCACCCATCGTGCGTTTCGTTAACAAGGTCTTGCTTGATGCCATCAAGATCGGCGCATCCGATATTCATTTCGAACCCTATGAGAAGCGTTACCGCGTACGCTTAAGGACAGACGGCATTCTCAAGGAAGTGGCTAGTCCGCCAAAAAACCTTGCGCCACGTTTATCTGCGCGTTTAAAAGTTATGTCACAGATGGATATTTCCGAACGCCGTGTTCCACAAGATGGCCGGATCAAGCTCAAGCTTTCAAAATCCCGATCCATCGATTTTCGTGTTAACACCTTACCCACCATTTGGGGCGAGAAGGTGGTATTACGTATATTGGATGCCGATGCCGCCAAACTGGGCATTGATGCCCTGGGTTATGAGGATGAGCAAAAAGCCCTTTATATGGAGGCGCTTGAAAAACCCCAAGGCATGATTCTAGTTACTGGGCCAACAGGTAGTGGTAAAACTGTTTCTCTTTACACTGGCTTAAATATCCTCAATACGGAAGAAACCAATATTTCTACGGCGGAAGACCCGGTGGAAATCAACCTGGAAGGCATTAACCAGGTGAACGTTAACAATAAAGTGGGGCTGGATTTTGGTTCTGCATTACGCGCATTTTTACGCCAAGATCCTGATGTGGTGATGGTGGGTGAGATTCGAGATCTTGAAACGGCAGAAATTGCTGTGAAGGCTGCCCAAACGGGTCACTTGGTTTTGTCTACACTTCATACTAACAGTGCGCCAGAAACCCTGACCCGTTTACGGAATATGGGGGTGCCATCTTTTAATATTGCCACATCGGTGGCACTGATTATTGCCCAGCGTCTAGCACGACGTTTGTGCGGAGAATGCAAACAGGCAGTGGATGTGCCGAAAGAGTCCTTGCTGGAGATGGGTTTTACGGACGAGGAGATTCCTGGTTTAACCATCTACGAGCCAAGGGGCTGCGACGTTTGCGGTGGCGATGGCTATAAAGGACGTGTCGGTATTTATGAAGTGGTTAAAATTACCGACGGCATCGGTCGTATTATTATGGCGGATGGCAACTCCATTGAGATTGCCGACCAAGCCAAAAAAGAAGGTTTTAATGATTTAAGAAGGTCAGGCCTGGATAAGGTTAAAGCTGGCGTTACCAGCCTGGCAGAAGTTAATCGTGTAACAACAGGTCACTAGTTATGGCAACAGCAACAAAAGTAGTTACCCCCCCTACCTTCACCTGGCAGGGAAAGGATAAACGTGGCAATAAGGTCAAAGGCGAAACCATGGCTGCATCTCCCGCGATGGTTAAAGCACAGCTTCGTAGCCAGGGTATTGCTGCAACAGCGGTGCGCAAAAAGGCCAAACCTTTATTTGGTGGCGGAAAGCAAAAAATCACACCGAAGGATATTTCGGTATTTTTACGTCAGCTGGCAACCATGATGAAAGCGGGTGTGCCGGTGGTGCAATCCTTCGACATTGTGACCGACGGTTTGGAAAACCCTTCGATGAAGGAGCTTCTTCAGCAAGTTAAAATAGAGATTGAAGGTGGGTCTACCCTGGCAAGTTCTTTACGATCCCACCCGATGGAGTTTGACTCTTTGGTGTGCAACTTAATTGAGTCAGGTGAGCAGTCAGGTGCCTTGGAACAAATGCTGGATCGAATTGCTACGTATAAAGAGAAAACAGAAGCCCTTAAGGCTAAGATAAAAAAAGCGATTAAGTATCCCATCTCGGTTGTCGTGGTTGCGATGGTGGTCACTGGGATATTATTGATAAAGGTTGTTCCGGTTTTTGAGGAGCTTTTTGCGGGTTTCGGTGCCGAGCTGCCCGCCTTTACACGCTTTGTTCTCGATATTTCTGAATTTGTTCAGGCTTGGTGGTTACCATCACTTGCTGTATTTTTTGTTATGGCTTACGCATTTAAACAGGCAAAGGGTAAATCCAAGGAGTTTAACGCCTTCCTTGACCGGATTTCCTTAAAACTTCCGGTGATGGGAGACATTCTTAATAAGGCGGTTGTTGCTCGCTTTGCTCGAACCCTTTCCACCACCTTTGCTGCGGGTGTTCCCCTAGTGGAAGCATTAGAAACTGTGGCGCGTGCTTCAGGTAATTCTGTTTACGAGGAGGCTATTTATAAAGTGCGTGATGAAGTCACTGCGGGGACACAGCTACAGCAAGCCATGCGCACATCAGGGGTTTTCCCCGCCATGGCCGTGCAAATGACTGCCATCGGTGAGGAATCGGGCGCGCTGGAGACGATGCTTGATAAAGTTGCCAGTTATTATGAAGACGAAGTGGATAATGCGGTGGATGGTTTAACGTCGATGTTGGAACCGCTTATTATGTCGGTATTGGGTGTGCTGGTTGGTGGGCTTTTGATTGCCATGTATCTGCCGATATTCCAGATGGGGAATGCTATTTAAGCCTAAGCGCAAGTGGCTATGGAATTATTAAATAGGGTGCTAACGCTTAACGCCGGTGCCCAATGTGTTGGGTTTCGCTACGCTCAACCCAACCTACGGGGCTGCATGGGTATCGGTAGTTGGGTAGGTTGGGTTGAACGAAGTGAAACCCAACAACTTTGAAGTACGCTTTGTTGCTTTAGTTTTGGCACTGCTAATGTGTGGTCAAGGTGTTTAAGCGCAAGTGGCTATGAAATTGAATAAAGCGCTAATGCTTAACGCCGGTGCCCACTGTGTTGGGTTTCGCTACGCTCTACCCAACCTTGTATCTCTCACATATTGGTGATTAGCTGTCACCAATAAAAACCTGAGGCTAATGAGTTTGAGCCCAACCTTAGCATAAGATGCTGCGTTGTAGATGAAACCTTAGCCTTATTCATGTCTCCTTAAACTGAATGGTATCCAAGCGCTCTTAGTTTTCAAGATGACGCTGTATGTACAAGGGAAGAAAAAGAGATGAATGCAGTTATTGGTATTGATGTAAGTAAGGATAAGTTTGACACCTGCTGGTTGAGAGATGCCAGCACTGGGAAAAAGAAATCAAAATCGCTTAGAAACAATAGCAAAGGGTATCAAGAAATACATCAGTGGTTACTTAAGAATGTTGAATGCGAAGCACCAGATATTTTGATCGTAGTGGAGCCCACAAATGTCTACCACGAAGCCCTGATTCACTTTCTTTATGAAAAAGGGTTTAAAATTTTTCTGGCCAACTCTGGAAAAGCGAAAAAATTTGCAGAGTCCCTTTGCATGACTCATAAGACAGATAAAAGTGATGCCGCGATGTTGGCTTACTATGGTCATGCGCAGGCTGCCCAAGCAACATTATGGGAGCCAGAACCAAAGGAAATCAGGCAGTTAAAAGCAATGATGCGTCGACTGGATGCCTTGGAGAAAGATCTTCAGCGGGAAAAAAACAGACGTGAAACAAGTGAAATTAGCGATGTCTCCGAGCGTGTTTTACAATCATTGGATAACATGATTAAGGCGCTGGAAGATGAAATTGAGCAGCTAGAAAATGATATAGACAATCACATAGATCATGATAGTCATCTGAAGAAAAATAGAGAGCTATTGAAAAGCATAAGTGGGATTGGCCCAGTTTTGTCGCGGGAATTGACTTATCTTTTCGCAGCAAAACGTTTTAAAAATGCTAAACAGGTTGCAGCTTATTTAGGCCTTATTCCGAAGCAGCATGAGTCAGGTAAACTGAAAGGGCGCACGACGATAAGCAAGGTTGGCCCTTCAAGATTACGTGCAAAGTTATATATGGCTGCAGTCGTTGCGAGCATGTGCAATCCTGACATAAAAGCCCAAAAAGATAGGCTAATGAACGCTGGGAAGTGCAAGATGGAAGCACTCGGTGCAGCCATGAGAAAGCTTGTCCAAATTTGTTTTGGTGTTATCAAGCACCAGGCCAAATACCAACCTCAAATCGCTTAATGAAGTGATTGAGATTGGGTTTGAGAGATGGTATCTACGGGGTTGGATGGATATCGGTAGTTGTGTAGGTTGGGTAGAACGAAGTGAAACCCAACAACTTTGAATGTACGCTTTGTTGCTTTAGCTTTGGCACTGCCAATGTGTGGCGAAGGTGTTTAAGCGCAAGTGGCTATGGAATGAAATAGAGCGCCAACGCTTAACGCCGGTGCCCACTGTGTTGGGTTTCGCTGCGCTCTACCCAACCTACGGGGCTGCATGGATATCGGTAGTTGGGTAGGTTGGATTGAACGAAGTGAAACCCAACAACTTTGAAGTACGCTTTGTTGCTTTAGTTTTGGCACTGCCAATGTGTGGCGAAGGTGTTTAAGCGCAAGTGGCTATGGAGTTTAATAAAGCGCTAATGCTTAACGTTGACGCTCGTGGTGTTGGGTTTCGCTGCACTCTACCCAACTGCTCCATGCGTTGCTCTACCTCCTGCATCCATGCAGTCGTACCCAAGTTACAGGATATTTTAATTCATTTAGGGCTCCGAAACAGAAGTTCTAAATGGCATCTCAAATGTGTGTTATTGGATTATCAGCGGCACACATTGTCACTTTCTTTATTTGGCGCTTTAAATGGATTTAGCCCTTGTTTTCACTGATTTTCCTCTGATTTTTACTGGTTTGATGGCCTTACTGGGACTGCTTGTGGGCAGTTTTCTTAATGTGCTCATTCTTCGTCTTCCCGTTATGATGGAGGCGGAATGGAAGTCTCAGTGTTTGGAGTTATTAGACTGCGATTGTTCAAAAGATGGCGTAGAAGAGGGTGAAAAAGAATCCTTTAATCTTGTTTTTCCCAATTCTCATTGCCCAAAATGCAAAGCAGAGTTAAAGGCCTGGGATAATATCCCGGTATTAAGTTTTCTTTTTCTCCGTGGGAAGTGTCGTTATTGCAGCACAAAGATCTCTCCCCGCTACCCGCTTATCGAAGCCGTTACGGCAATACTCTCTGCTTACACGGCCTTTCATTTTGGGTTTGGCTGGCAGTGTGCTGCGGCACTGGTTTTACTTTGGGTTTTGATTTCACTCAGCGTGATCGACTTTGACCACCAGCTTTTACCCGATGACCTTACCTTCCCTTTGCTGTGGTTAGGTTTGTTATTGAACTTGTTTGGCGTTTTTACCGACCTTAATAGTGCCGTGATTGGGGCGATAGTGGGTTATTTATCACTGTGGTCGGTATATTGGCTGTTTAAGCTGGTGACTGGCAAAGAAGGCATGGGTTATGGGGACTTTAAGCTGCTTGCCGTATTGGGCGCTTGGTTTGGCTGGAAGCTTGTTCCGCTGATTATTATTCTTTCGTCCTTTGTTGGTGCCTTTGTGGGAATCGCCCTGATTCTGATTTTGGGGCGAGATAAAAACATCCCCATTCCCTTCGGGCCGTATCTCGCGGCTGCAGGCTGGATCGCCATGTTATGGGGCGAACCGATTATTAGCTATTACCTCCGTTTCGCCATGTAAGTATTGTTTATTCTGAATTTGCTGACTCCCAGTTTTAAGGGTAGCATTCCGTGCCTGGGCGTTTTGCCTGATGTGGTGTGGTTCTATTGTTTAGCGGCGTTTGTGTCGGATAGGTTTGTTGGGTTGCGCTCTGCTTAACCCAAGCTACAGGGTCAACGCGATAGAACTTACTGCTTTCTCTATTTTGCAGGATTTTTTATGTTGGTTGTCGGTTTAACGGGTGGTATTGGAAGCGGTAAAACGGCTGCTTCAGAGCATTTTAAATCACTGGGCATTACCATTGTGGATGCCGATGAGGTGTCCCGCCAAGTGGTAGAGCCGGGCACTCCCGCTTTAAGCCAAATTGCTGAGCATTTTGGTGAGCGGGTGTTAGATGATGACCAGTCATTGGATCGACGGGCCTTGAGGGATATTATTTTTAATCAGCCCGATGAAAAAAAATGGCTGGAACAGTTGCTTCACCCACTAATCGGCATGGAAACGTTTCGTCAGCTGCAAGCCAGTCAGTCCGCCTATACAATTTTCGTTTCTCCCTTACTGATTGAAATTGGCCAAGACAAAATGACACAGCGCATTTTGGTGGTTGATGCGCCTGAATCGGAGCAGGTTTCGCGCACGATAAAACGTGACGACACCAATGCCGAAAGTGTTAAATCCATTATGCAAAGCCAGGCCTCACGGGCACTTCGCCTTGAAAAGGCCGATGATGTATTACTTAATGATGGCAGCCTCGAAAGCTTGAAGGAGAAAGTGGAGGCCCTGCATAAAACCTATCTTGAATTGGCGCAAAGCGGTAAACCGGCAGGTGAAGACTCATGACAAAGGTAAACTGCCCAAAGTGTCAGAAAGAAGTGCTTTGGAATAAAACGTCTGTTTATCGCCCCTTCTGCTCTAAACGCTGCAAATTGCTAGATTTGGGCGCTTGGGCAACAGAGGAACACGCAATCCCTGGAGAAGATCAGGCTGAGGAGTTTTCAATAACTCCCGCTGATGAAGACTTTAATTTCTATTAGGCGACCATAAGCCTCGGATCGCAGCGATGCCCTGGGCGCCATGCAACCAGGCGTTTTGCATCTGATCGCTCTGCAAACCTCCCAAAGCATATACGGGAATTTTCGCCTGCTGAACACATTGCTGAAAGTGCGCCCAACCCAGGGGTGAAGCGTGCGGATGGCTTTGTGTTTTTAGCACCGGGGAAAGCGTTACAAAATCAAACCCTAGCTGTTCTGCCAAATGAATCTCTTCCAGGTTGTGGCAGGAGGCGGCCAGTAATTTCGCCTCCCTTAGTTGCCCCAAACGAGCACTGCTGCCTGGGCCACTAAACGCCTTTAATTCAGCACTTGTTAGATGAACGCCGTGCGCTGTTTCCACTTCCAAAAGCCGATGCGCTTTTTTTATAAGTAATCGCCCGCCCGCTTGCTGGCATTTAGCGCCGACAATTCGGGCCAGGTCAATATATTCCCTCTCGCTCAAGCTGTTATCCCGCAACTGAATCAATTTGATGCCTTGCTGCAGGGCGTTATCTATCGCTTCGAGAAACTGTTTTTTATTGTACACCTGAGGGGTAATCAGATAGGAGTCTGGCAAGGAGAGTGCGCTAAGAATTGGCTTGTTTGCCTCTGGGAAAGTGTAGGAGGAAAGCGTGTCAGGGCTTACCCAGCGAATCAGCTGCCCTTCCCTCCCTTGCTCACATTGTGCGGACTGCTTTGCCTGCTCGGCATCAATACCACTCAGCCATACATCCAGTCTGACTTTTTTATCACCGTAATCGTGGCGAATTTCTATCAGTGGGCGCTCAGGGGAAATTGTGATGCCGATTTCTTCCTGAATCTCACGAATTAAGGCCTCTTCAATGCCCTCACCCGATTCAAGCTTGCCACCGGGGAACTCCCACAGGCCGCCCTGATGCAGGTGCTCAGGGCGTTTGGCAATAAGGATGCGGCCTTCGGGGTTGCGAACAAGCGCTACTGCTACGTGCAGCCATTTAGCTTCAGCGTGTTTCATCGTTCTCAGTCTTTTTAACCTAGAAACCTCAGTTGGATGCGAAAAAGATGTGCAAGATATTGCCGTGCAAAGGAAATTTTCAAAACTCGTATTCACCTTATTGGTGATGAGAGCTTTTTAAAATTTTCTAGGTGCGGCAAGAGCTTGTGCAGAATTTCGTACTCCAACTGAGGTTTCTAGGTTTAAGTACGATATTCGGCATTAATGCGCACATACTCGTGGGACAAATCGCTGGTCCACACCATAGCTGCTGCATCACCTCGCCCAAGTTCAACGCGCACAGTGATGCGCTCTTGCTCCATTACAGATGCGCCCTGCTGCTCGGTATAGCCAGGGTTAGCGCCACCGTTTTTTACGATACAAACATCATCAAGGAAAATGGAAATCAAGGAGACATCTAGGTCATCCACCTGTGCACGGCCAACGGCTGCCAGAATGCGCCCCCAGTTAGGGTCAGAGGCGAAAAATGCAGTTTTAACCAGTGGCGAGTGGGCGATGGTATAAGCCACTTCTAGGCACTCTTGTTCCTCTTTCCCACCGTGAACATCGATGGTAATAAACTTTGTGGCGCCTTCGGCATCTAGCACAATGGCGTGCGCGAGTTGCAGATAAATATCCTCAAGGGCTTGCTTTAATTGGGCAAGCGCTTCGGTTTTTTGCTCATCAATCACCAAACCACTTTGCCCAGTGGCCATCAACATACAGCAATCGTTGGTAGAGGTATCACCGTCGATGGTGATGCGGTTGAAGCTGGCTTTTACCAAATCACTGTGTAAGGTTTGCAGTAGCTCATATGGAATCTGCGCATCAGTGGCAATAAATGCCAGCATGGTG
>DFBZ01000111.1 GCA_002366835.1 Gammaproteobacteria bacterium UBA3067 | reverse complement strand
GAGCTCGGGGTTAAAGCCCATGCCGAGTTCAAGAATAGCGGCGATTCGGCCATTGATCTGTACTTGCCCTTCTGTGGGCTGCAAGGTGCCGGTGATCATTTTAAGCAAGGTGCTTTTGCCGGCGCCGTTTTGGCCAATGATGCCAATGGCCTCGCCCGATTCGATGGCAAAATTAATATGACGAAGCACCCAGTGTTCTTCACTGGGTTTGGTGGGTAAGCCAAACCAGCGCGCAAAGCGCAACCATTCCGACCGGTAGCTACGGAAGGCTTTGCCAAGATTATCAACCTTAAGCAGGCTCATAGCACATCCACCATTTCGGCACTGGCTCGACGAAACAGAAAAAGGCTGACCAACATCAGCGCCAGAGCGACACCAAAAATAGAGACGATATGGATTAAATCGGGCGACTGGTTATAGACGAGTATCTTGTGGTAAGCGCTGGTGATGGGATACATGGGGTTTAACATTAATAAGCCGCGATAGCTTTCCGGAATAATGTTTTCTGGATAAACAATAGGGGTAAACCAGAACCACACCTGCAATATGATAGGGAAACCCTGGCCTATGTCCCTGACGAATACATTCATAATGCCAAGAATCAGCCCTAGCCCTAAGGCCAGCATTAAAACCACTAAAGTCAACGGTATAAGCCATAACATCGTTGCGCTGAATTGATGGCCCAGTAGGGCAAAGATTCCAAGCATGGCGATAAATAGAAGGATATTGTTGAGAATGCAGGAGCCCGTGACGATGGTGGGTAAGGCAATGCGTGGAAAGCTCATTTTTTTCATCAGGTTGCCTTGCTCAACGAAGAGGTTCAGGCAGCGGCTGACGATTTCACTGAACAGATTCCAGGCAAGCAGGCCCGCCATAAGATAGATGGCGTAGGCATATTTGTTGTCGATACCAGGCAGTTTTGCTGAAAGTACATTGGAGAGTATAAGGGCGTAGATGGCCACTTGTGCGAGGGGATTAATAATCATCCATAAGCCACCAAGCTTGCTGCTGGCAAAACGGCTGATGAGTTCATTGCGAATGGAGCTGAGAACAAAGTGGCGGTATTGCCAAAGGCTACGGAGCATATTAAACATGGGTGCGTTGGAATTTAGTCTATGCCTAAGGTCTAGGGCCTATATCGAACGAAGTGACTCTTTATGAAAGCCTGCAGTTTAGCCACTGTTCAGTTGGATTTACAGCGAATACCCAACAAATTAATCGATGAATTTAAGCTGGTAATACGTTCCTTCAAAAGACCGGGCAGTATATCTGAATTAGGTATTGGAGGGAACTTCCGCCATAATGTCATGTTATTCGTTCTAACAGCCCAGTTTAGAGAGGTTTTGGTGAAAGTAGCGGTAGTGCATGACTGGTTAACTGTCTATTCCGGTGCGGAGAAAGTATTAGAGCAAATACTCAGCCTTTATCCTGAGGCGGATGTTTTTACTCTGTTCGATTTCTTGCCCGTTGAGCAAAGACGTTATTTGAGAGGACACCGAATCAGCACCTCGTTCCTACAGAATTTTCCTTTTGCTAAAACACACTATCGTTTTTTTTTAGCTCTGATGCCTTTGGCAATTGAGCAGTTTGATTTTTCAGATTATGACCTGGTGATATCCAGTTCTCATGCGGTTGCAAAGGGAGTGATAACCGGCCCAAATCAAGTGCATATTAGTTATGTCCATTCACCTATCCGTTATGCCTGGGATCTTCAGGGCCAATATTTGAAAGAAGCGAATCTCACCAAAGGCCTTAAATCCTGGTTGGCGCGTTGGCAACTGCACAAAATTCGGCTTTGGGATTATCGCACCGGTGCGGGGGTCGATTATTATGCGGCCAACTCTCACTTTATTGCCAAGCGCATTCGCAAAATCTATGGGCGGGATGCCCAGGTGATTTACCCGCCGGTAGATATGGATGATTTTCAGCTCTGTGAGCAGAAGAAGGACTACTACGTTACAGCGCAGAGAATGGTGCCTTATAAAAAAGTCGCACTGATCGTTGAAGCGTTTAGTCAAATGCCGGACAAAGAATTACTGGTATTGGGGGATGGACCGGATATGGAAAAAGTGCGCAAGGCTGCAACGACTCCAAATATAAAAATCCTGGGCTATCAAAGCAAAGAGGATTTGGTGCAGCTTGTTCAGGCGGCAAAAGCCTTTGTGTTTGCTGCCGAGGAAGATTTTGGTATTGCGCCCGTGGAAGCCCAGGCCTGCGGAACGCCAGTGCTTGCTTATGGTGTGGGCGGTGCTTTGGAGACGGTAGAAAATGGCTGCACCGGGCTTTTCTTTCAACATCAATCTGTGGGAGGCATTATTGAAGCGGTGGAGCGTTTTGAGAAAGGTGGAGTCAGTTATTCTGCAGCGCAAATTAGGCAAGCGGCATTAAAATTTTCCCAGCAGCGATTTATTGATGAGTTCAGCGCGCTTGTTGACAGTGCAAGCAAAAAAGAGTGTTGAACGTATTTTTTGTGGAGTTTATCGAGGGGGATAGCTATCACTGTCAGGCCTTGCAGTGATAGCAAGAGAGAGTTTACTGATCTCGCCCATAATGATCATCAAAACGCACAATATCATCTTCCCCTAAATAACTGCCGGTTTGTACCTCGATGATTTCCAGGGGAATAACCCCAGGGTTTTCAAGCCGGTGGCGGGAGCCTAAGGGGATATAGGTGGATTGATCTTCCGTGAGCGTGGTGACAGTTTCGCCGCAGGTGACGTGGGCGGTGCCTTTTACAACTACCCAGTGTTCGGCGCGATGATGGTGAAGTTGTAGAGACAGTGAGGAGCCAGGGGTTACCACGATACGCTTGGCTTGAAAACGTTCGCAGGAGGATATGGATTCATACCAGCCCCATGGGCGGTAAACGCGGGTATGGCTGTTTATCTCATCTCTTTGTTTTTTACTCAAGTGGGAGACGATTTCCTTAACGCGTTGTGACTGGTGTTTGGGGGCCACGAGTACGGCGTCGGCTGTTTCGGCAATGATGAAATCGTCCATGCCCACCGCTGCAACAAGGCGTGACTCGGCTCTAACCAAGGTGTTGCGGGAGTCTTCCAGTAACACATCTCCGTAGGTGCTATTACCATCGTCATCCTGCTGGGATACTTCCCATAAAGAAGACCACGCGCCAACGTCATTCCATTTGGCGGAAAAGGGCACCACGGCGGCTTCTTGTGTGGGCTCCATTACCGCATAATCGATGGATTCGTCTCGGCATTGGGAAAATAGTTCTTTTGGAATGCGTAGGAAATCAAGATCTTTTTGAGTGGCTTTGCTTGCAGCGGCGGTGGAGTGATAGATATCTTCAGCGTGCATTTCCAGCTGTTTGAGATAAAAGGCTGGCTCAAACATAAATAAGCCGCTATTCCAGAGGTAGTCGCCCGAGTCCACATAAGCTTGTGCGGTGCTTGAATCGGGTTTTTCTTTAAAACTTTCTATCAGGAAGCCTGCACCGGCATCAATTTTACTGCCCGCTTTGATGTAGCCGTAACCGGTTTCCGGCGCATCGGGTGTGATGCCGAAGGTGACTAGGTATTCTTGGGTAGCGAGTGTTTGGGCTGCTTTAATGGAATGATGAAAAGCATCAACGCCCTCAATCACATGGTCTGCAGGCATAACAAGAAGTACAGAGTTTTGGCTTTGCGCGAGTGCCTGGTGTGCCGCCATGGCCACTGCTGGCGCGGTATTTTTACCTACTGGTTCTAGTATGATGGTTGCGTCAGCCCAGTCGGCCTGTCGAAGTTGTTCCGCCACCAGAAAGCGGTGTTCTTCATTGCAGACTACGATAGGAGCGCCGCAATTTTCCAGATCTCGAACGCGGTCGAGTGTGGCCTGGAAAAAACTCTGCCCTTCATTGAGTAAGTCTTGAAATTGTTTGGGGTAAAGTTTTCGAGAGACTGGCCATAAGCGGCTACCGACGCCACCCGCCATAATAACAGGGATAAGGGTTGGGCTGCTTGTCTGGGAGGACGAATTGTTCAACGGGCATTCCTTGCGTTTGTGGTGGAAGTGTAGTGTTTAGTCAGTATTAAATTTTTTCGTGAAAACTGTGTGGCATACCGG
>DFBZ01000018.1:3359-92318 GCA_002366835.1 Gammaproteobacteria bacterium UBA3067 | reverse complement strand
CTTGTTTTTGAACGGAGACTTGTCGGTGAATACCTTTGCAGTTTGGATGTTGGTGGGAGGTGTTTGTAGCGCCACAATTATTCACACGACAGCTTACCTTTATGCGAGCCGCATACTGCTCTCACTTTTTCTACTTCCGTCTATTGCAGTTTTACTGGTGAGCTTAGAGCCGGTTAATATATTTATAGCGGGTGGTTTTTTATTTTACTATATTTTTCTTATTCGACATGCCGCCTATTTGTTTGCAACGTTCTGGGATCGACAGGATGTACAACGACAGTTGCGGAAAAAAATAGTAGATCTGGAAAATGTTCAAAATAAAGAAGATGAATCAGTTCTGGTGAAGCAGCAGTTTCTACAAACCATTACCCATGAAATTCGCACCCCCATGAACAATATTCTTGGAATGTTATCCATGCTGGAAGACTCTGATCTCACCAAAATGCAGCGAGAGTATCAGTCTGTAGCCACTAGCGCCTCCGAGTCCTTGCTGGATTTAATTGATGACATACTGGATTTTTCAAACATATCATCGGGAACGATTTATATGGAGAATCATTTTTTTAATGTTCGCCATGTGATTCGGGACTGCGTTGAAATGCTTGGTCCAGTTGCACACGAAAAAGGCCTGGAGTTGAGTTATGTCTGCGAGCCTCATATTCCGTTAAGAGTGAAGGGGGACTCAAAAAGATTAAAGCAAATCTTGGCAAATCTTGTTTCGAATGCCATAAAATATTCCGATGAAGGGGAGGTGATTATAGAGGTGTTTATGGCTTTTCCTCAGCCAGGGAAAGGTATTTTAAGGGTGCATGTGCGAGACGAAGGGCCGGGCTTATCTTTGCCGGATCAGGAGCAGGTCTTTGAGGCTTTTAATAGATTAAAGAAAGACGGCAGTGTGAATGGTACCGGCCTGGGCTTGGCAGTTTGTCGTGGACTGGTGGGCAATATGGGTGGAGATATTGGAGTATTCAGCAAGGAAGGCAATGGAAGTACCTTCTGGTTTACTGTTCCGATGAAAATATCCACTCAGCAAAAAGAAAGCTTGCATGCTCATCCCTGTATGGACGGTAAGCGGGTGCTGTTGGTGGGCGCGACAAAGGGAATGAATCGCTTTTTTCAGGTTGAGTTAAATGAGTGGGGAATGGATGTCGAAGTGGTGGAGGAGGATGAAAAACAAATCCAAGCACTTTGTGCCGACGACGGAAAAAACGCAACATACGATCTTGTTGTATTAAATATGAGATTAGGTCGTACGGATTGTTTGCGTTTATCTGAAAAGTTAGCAGGCTATAGTGATTATCACGATACGCCGCAAATTATCCTTACGTCACTAGCTCAAAGGGGTATGGTTGAAACCGTTGCGCATGGCCGTAAAAGCCAGAATGTCTTTTTTCTCACAAAGCCCGTGTTCAAAAAGAGCTTGTATGAAAGCATTCTTTCCGCATGGGGTGTAGAGCAAGAAAAAACCGCCTCGGTTACTAAATTCCCTGAAAAACAAAGTGGTGAAACGGGTTATTCCATCTTGCTGGTGGAAGATAATAATGTGAACCAAATGGTCGCCAAAGGAATGATAAAGAAACTGGGACATGAGGTTGTGGTGGTTTCCAATGGTAGTGAGGCGCTGGGTATGCTTGAAGAGCAATACTTTGACTTGGTGCTTATGGACTGCATGATGCCTGTTATGGGTGGTTATGCAGCCACGAATGAAATTCGCCGTCGCGAGAACGGTGGTGCGCGTCATATTCCCGTGATTGCTATGACCGCAAATACTTTTGAAGGCGAAGAGCAGCGTTGCTTAGCGGCAGGCATGGACGACTATCTTGCCAAGCCGGTTTCTGCCAGCGCGTTGGATGTGAAGTTAAGACGTTGGCTTGGTGAAGAAGTGACTCGCGCAGCCATTATTAATACCCATGAAAAGACTTCTCAGTCAGATGATGGCGTAAAAAAAACGAAAGCCAGTAAATAAGTCGCTCCGCCAAGGAATATATTGGTTGTTTATTGGGCGCAAATGCTCGACCTTACTGCAACAAGTCCCTATAGTACGCGCCCCTTTTCGCTTTTTTAGGGTTTTGCCCTAGCCAGGAACTTCTCGTGATCTCCACTGCAAATATTACCATGCAATTTGGCGCTAAGCCTTTGTTTGAAAATATCTCTGTTAAATTTGGCGAGGGTAAGCGCTATGGCCTAATCGGTGCCAATGGTTGCGGCAAGTCGACGTTTATGAAAATTCTCGATGGTAGCCTAACGCCCACGAGCGGGAATGTATCGGTTCAACCTGATGCTCGTGTTGGAAAGCTTCATCAAGACCAGTTTGCTTTTGAAGACTTCACCGTGATCGATACGGTGATTATGGGTCATGAAGATCTTTGGAAGGTGAAGCAAGAAAGGGATCAGATTTACGCTTCGCCAGAAATGACCGAAGAAGATGGTATGCGCGCTGCAGACTTAGAGGGCCAGTTTGCGGAAATGGATGGTTACAGTGCTGAAAGCCGCGCAGGAGAATTACTTCTGTCTGCTGGGATCGCTGAATCTCTTCATGAGGGGCTTATGAGTGAGGTGGCGCCGGGCTGGAAATTAAGGGTTTTGCTTGCGCAGGCATTATTCTCGGAGCCGGACATATTGCTTCTGGATGAGCCGACGAATAACCTCGATATTAATACAATCCACTGGCTGGAAACGGTGCTAAATGCGCGCGATAGCACCATGATTATTATTTCCCATGATCGCCACTTTCTCAATGCGGTTTGCACCCATATGGCCGATATCGATTATGGTGAGCTACGTGTTTATCCTGGTAACTATGATGATTTTATGACCGCTTCGACTCAAGCGCGTGAGCGATTGCAATCAGAAAATGCGAAAAAGTCGGCTCAAATCGCCGAGTTGCAACAGTTTGTGAGCCGCTTTTCTGCAAACGCGTCTAAAGCCAAGCAAGCGACCTCCCGCGCCAAGCGGATTGAAAAAATCAAGCTGGACGATATCAAACCTTCTAGTCGGGCGAACCCCTTTATTCGTTTTAATCAGGAAAAAAAGCTTCATCGACAAGCCTTAACGGTTGAGGGTCTCGAGCATGGTTTTGAGGGCGAGCAGCTCTTTAAGGACGGTGCATTGATTCTTGAGGCTGGTTCGCGCCTTGCCGTGATCGGCGAAAATGGAGCTGGTAAAACCACTTTTCTACGCTGTTTAGTGGGTGAGCTAGAACCAAATGCTGGTGAAATGAAGTGGTCTGAGAATGCCCAGATAGGGTATTGTCCACAAGATGCCGGTGCTGAATTCAATAGTGATCTAACTATATTTGACTGGATGAGTCAGTGGAGAAAGCCTAGTCACGATGAGCAGATTGTGCGTTCTACTCTGGGTCGCTTGTTATTTTCAGCGGATGACTTTAAGAAGAAGGCAAATGTATGCTCAGGGGGTGAGAAAAATCGCCTGTTATTCGGCAAACTTATGATGATGAGCCCAAATGTTCTGGTGATGGATGAACCCACCAACCATTTGGACATGGAGTGCATCGAGGCGCTTAACCTGGCTCTTGAGCACTACGAAGGCACGCTAATTTTTGTTAGCCACGATCGAGAATTTGTTTCTTCTCTTGCTACGCGGGTCGTTGAGATCAAAGATCATCAGATGATTGATTATCAGGGCAGCTACGAAGAGTATCTGGCCTATCAGCAAGCGAACGCCTAATGCGCGCATTTTTTGGGCGGCAAGGGCTTTCTGATGTCCAGCAAAGCCGCCGCCTAGGCCAAACTGCTTGCTGAAGTAAGTCTCTGGTGTATGTCGGTCACCTTTCACTTATCGTGCGTGAACGTTTGTTGTGATGGTCTATCGGGAGTTGCTAGGTATTTGTAAGGTTGTGTAACCGGACTTTTACGGTAATTGGCGTTGGTGCATGGGAGGGGCGAGCTGAGGGCTTGTATGTCAATAGGCTTTCCTATAGAATTCGTCGGCTTTCATTTGGGCTAGTATGATTAGTTCCCTATGAAGTTAACTCCTTGCCTTTGGTGTTGCGGAACGAGATTGCGGGCCGCATATAGGATCAAAGGCTGTTTTATACATCCGTAAGGAGCATGTATGCGTCATTATGAAATTGTTTTTCTTGTGCACCCTGACCAGAGTGAGCAAGTCTCCGGCATGATTGAGCGTTACACCGGCATGGTTACTGCTGGTAGTGGCACAGTCCACCGTCTTGAAAATTGGGGTCGCCGTCAACTGGCCTACCCGATAAATAAGCTACACAAAGCCCACTACGTATTAATGAATATCGAATGTGGCTCCGAAGTGGTTGACGAACTCACTACTAACTTCCGCTTTAATGATGCGGTTATTCGTAATCTAGTGGTTCGACGTGATGAAGCGATTACTGCAGAATCTCCGCTACTGAAGGTTGTCGATGAGCGCGCTCAGCGTTCTTCATCGGACAGGAATGCGCGTAGAGAAGTAAGCGCACCTGCTGCAGCGGAAAGCGCCAAGCCGGCTGCAGAGGCCCCTAGCGCGAGCGAATAAGCCGTGTCGAAGTAATGGAAAAAAACTGTTTGGCTCTATCCGGTCGCGTATTAAAGGTTGACGCACTTCGGCATAGCCCGGCAGGAATTCCACACCAACGTTTTGTTCTGGAGCACCGTTCTAAACAGCTTGAAGCTGATCTGGCTTGTGAAGCAAGATGCCAGGTGATGGTTCAGGTTAGTGGAGACGCTTTACAGAAAAACGTTAGAGATCTCAAAGAAGGCGAGTATCTTGTGGTGACTGGCTTTATTGGTCGCATAAGTTATCAAGCAGAGCCTTATAGAGTTTTACTTCACGCACAAAAGATTGAAAGAAGGGCCTTCTGAGGAAGGCCTCAAGTACGAACCAGGAGAGAGTGAATGTCCCGTTTTTTTCGTAGACGTAAGTACTGCCGATTTACTGCCGAAGGCATTGATCAGGTGGATTTTAAAGATACAGAATTGTTAAAAGCTTATATCAGTGAAAATGGCAAAATTGTGCCTAGCCGTATTACAGGCACTAAAGCTATTTATCAGCGTCAGCTAACCACTGCTATCAAGCAGGCGCGTTACTTGGCTTTGCTTCCGTACACTGATCGTCACCAGTAAGAAAATAGAGGAGCCGTCTAAGCATGCGTGCATTGGCTGAATACGCCATGCGTGACCGACGTAGTGCTGCGCTAGTGGCGCTGCTGCTGGGGATGGTTCCGCTTGTGTCCTGGCTGAGTGCATCGGTTGTTGCGCTAGTGGCCTTAAGGCGAGGACCGGCAGAGGGATTTATTGTTGCTCTTTGGGCCCTGATACCCGCTGGCTACCTTTGGTATATAGGTGACGGGGTGGCTTTACCACTGATAGTGGTGGTGTTTATTTCGTCAGTGGTTTTAAGAAGCACCGTTTCTCTTGTGAATGCGATGCTCGCACAGCAAGTTATAGCGGCTATAGCGGCTTTATTGGTAGTGAAGCTAAACCTAGCTCCATTTGCTAAGTTGCTTGATCTTATGGAGCAGTTGGCGGAGAAAGTAGATTTAGCGAAGCAGTTTAATTTGCCTGTGATCGAACCTCAGCAATATGAACTGGTGGTGGCAAATTTTTACAGTTTTAGCTTGGCGAGCACAGCTATTTTGGCACTACTTGTGGCGCGATGGTGGCAGGCTTTGCTTTATAACCCAGGTGGATTTAGGCAAGAATTCCACCAGCTAAAATTACCCGCAGCGGTTGCGGCGGTTCTTGTTTTAGGGGTGGTAACGGCTAGCGCTGAGTCTCTGATTGCACCAGTGACCATGTTGTTAACAGTGCCTCTCACGGTAGTGGGTATTGCATTGGTTCATGGGCTGATCAAGGTGCTAGGCATGAGTAGACGTAGCCTGACGGCATTTTATGTGGCAACTTTTGTACTGGGGCCGTATATCTATTTACCTTTGGTAATGGCGGTGTTGGCAGACAGTTTTTTTGATTTCAGAAACCGATTTAGAAAAGATTCTCAAGATTAGTCGCAAGCATGTTGTTTCTTGTAGCTGGTAGTGAGACGAGGGGAAATAAGATGGAAGTAATACTTTTAGAAAAGAACCGTAATCTGGGTGATCTGGGTGAAAAGGTTAACGTAAAAGCCGGATTTGCACGTAACTACCTGATTCCATATAGCAAGGCCGTTCCTGCAACAGGCGCTAACTTGGAGCAGTTCGAGGCACGTCGTGCTGAACTTGAAAAGGAAGCTGCTGTTTTACTGACTGAGTCAGAAGCAAGAATGGAGAAGCTGTCTGCGCTGGAAGTAACAATCGCTTCAAAAGCGGGTGATGAAGGCAAGCTTTTCGGTTCTATCGGGCCTCGTGATGTGGCGGACGCCATTGTCGCCGCCGGTGCTGAAATTGAAAAGAAAGAAGTGCGTATGCCAGCCGGCCCTATTCGCCAAACAGGTGAATACGATATTGCAGTGCAGCTCCATACCGATGTTGCGGGTACTGTGAAAGTTGTGGTGGTTGAGGAGTAATCTTCCTCCTTCTGCTGCAATTTTTGCAGCAGGCCCTTCTCACTGACAAACAGCCAAATGATCGAGTGTTGGCTGCTTGTCAGGTGGTTGCTTTATTCAGCTATTTCTCGGCTATTATTTTTTCCTCGCGAATACTTCTCACTTTTGCGCTCTTCTTCATGCGACATTGTTGCGTATTTCTCCGCCGCTTTTACTAGGCCGATTGCCTTACCTGAGAGCCTTGTCTAGCCTTTAGATGAAAAGGGCTTTCAGGGAGAAAGGTTATGCTGAGCACTATTTCTGTGCAGTTGCGAAAGCAACGTAGGAAAACGCTTTTTATTGCTGTCTCCTTGTTGTTGGGTGCGCTGTATCAGTCCTTTAGTTTCCCTGAAGTGGGTAATAAACTCTTTGTTGACTATGTGCGTAACGATGACCTTGATATAGTGCTACTGCGTACGATTGGTGGCTTTTTTTCTGCGCTTGCTATTATTGGCTATATCGCCCAGATCAACCGTGATCTGTTCCCTGAACGCTATGAACGAGGCCGCATGGCCGAGGTTTCTGATAAAGCGCCTGACTGAGTCTATATTGAGCAAAAGCTGTATTGGACTTCGCGAGAGCTTCCCAAGTAGAATGACTTTTTTACTTTGACCTCGGCTGTAGTTGGCTCAAAAAGTTGGCTCGAAAAGAAAATACATGAATGAACTGGCAATTGATCGGGACCTCTCCGATTTAAAGATCCCCCCTCACTCCCTTGAAGCTGAGCAGTCTATATTAGGCGGTTTAATGCTCAGTAATAGTGCTTGGCTAGATGTTGCTGAATCTATTGTGGAAAGCGACTTCTACCGTCATGAGCACCGGCTGGTGTTTCGTGTTATGGGGCAGCTAGCTGAGGCCGATACTCCTCTGGATGTGGTTACCGTATCCGAAGCCCTCGATAAGCGCAATCAACTCGAGGAGGTGGGTGGCCTCGCCTACCTGGGGGAGCTGGCGAATGCCACTCCGGGAGCAGTCAATATTCGCGCATACAGTAATATTGTGCGCGAACGCTCGGTATTACGCCAACTTATTCAGGTGTCTAGCGAGATATCGGGGGATGCCTTTAATCCCGACGGGCGTGAATCAAAAGAGCTGCTGGATGATGCAGAGCGCAAGGTTTTTGCGATTGCCGAGCAGGGCGTTAAGCAAGGTGGCCCCCAAACCATGAAGCCCCTGCTGACCAAGGTGGTGGATAGAATCGATGCACTTTACTCCTCCGACTCAGACCTGACAGGATTAAGCTCGGGTTTTGTTGATCTGGATGGTATGACATCCGGTTTGCAAGATTCAGATTTGGTGATTATTGCTGGCCGGCCCTCAATGGGTAAAACCACCTTTGCTATCAATATTGCTGAAAATGTCGTAATGCGGGAAGACCTTCCGGTATTAGTGTTCAGTATGGAAATGCCTGCTGATGCCATCGTTACTCGTATGCTTTCGTCTCTCGGGCGTATTGAGTTGCAGCGATTGCGCAGTGGTAAGCTTGAGGAAGAAGATTGGCCGCGTTTAAACTCTGCGATTAGTTTGTTAGCCGATAAAAAGTTGCTTATTGATGATACTCCAGCACTTTCCCCTATCGAAGTGCGGGCCCGTTCACGTCGCGTGGTGAAAGAGTACGGAGGTATTTCGATGATCGTGCTCGATTACCTTCAGTTGATGCAGGTGCCTGGTTCATCTTCCCGTGTGGAAGAGGTTTCTGAAATATCTCGCTCCTTGAAGGCCCTTGCCAAAGAGCTAGGTTGTCCAGTAATCGCGCTATCACAGCTTAATCGTGGCCTTGAGCAGCGGCCTAATAAACGCCCCATAATGTCAGATTTGCGTGAATCGGGCGCAATCGAGCAGGATGCTGACGTTATCATGTTTATCTATCGCGACGAAGTTTATAATAAAGAAGAAAACAATCCATTAAAGGGGATTGGTGAAATAATTATAGGCAAGCAGCGAAATGGCCCCATTGGTGACGTTAAACTGGCCTTCTTGGGTCGGTATACCAAGTTTGAAGACCTTGCCCCCGATGCCTATGCTGATTTTGGTCAGTGATTTGCTGAATAACAAGGCGGGGAGTTAGGCGTGAGGCAGTCTTGTTACGCAGAAATCAGCCTTTCGGCACTGCATCATAATGCCAGAGTAGTGCGGGAAAAAATTCCTCATGCCAAAATCGCCGCCGTGGTGAAAGCGGATGCCTACGGTCACGGTGTTAAAACCGTGGTGGCTGCGCTGGAGAAGCACGTCGACTTGTTTGCGGTGGCTTATTTGGAAGAAGCCCTTGAACTCAGATTAAGCTGTCAGCATCCTATTTTGGTGCTTGAGGGTTTTTTTGATCAGCAGGAGCTAGAGGTTGCTGCAAAACAAAATATCGCCTGCGTGGTGCACAGTGCCTATCAGTTGGCGCTTCTTGAAAGTTTCCCTTGTACGGAAAACATGGATCTTTGGCTTAAGGTTGACACCGGTATGAATCGCCTGGGGTTTCCGCTGGGCGAGTTTCAGAAGGTCTACATGGCCTTGAGCGCAAACATAAAGCCGCGCTCCTTAACCCTGATGAGTCATCTAAGCAGTGCTGACGAACTAGAGTCTGATGTTAGCGCCAGGCAGATTTCCGTATTTAATAAGCTGGTTAGTGGTAAAAATAAGGCGGTAAGTTTGTCAAACTCCGCAGGAATTATGGCTTGGCCCTCTGCTAACACTGAACAATACCCGCAATGGGTGAGGCCGGGCATTATGCTTTATGGCTGTACCCCCTTTGACAATTCCAGCGGGGCAGAAGATGGCTTGCAAGCAGCAATGACCCTTCGTTCCACCATTATTGGCCTACGAGAAATCGAAACCGGAGAAAGCGTTGGCTATGGAGCCACCTGGCAGGCTGAGCGGCCTTCTCGAATTGGCGTGGTTGCCATTGGTTATGGTGACGGTTATCCCCGTCATGCTAAAACAGGTACGCCAGTGCTGGTGAACGGCCAGCGCGCCCCATTGGTGGGGCGGGTGTCTATGGACATGATTACCGTGGATTTAACGGATGTCGAAGGCGTTGAAATTGGTGATGCCGCCATACTATGGGGGCAGGGTTTGCCCGCCGAAGAGGTGGCGCGTCACGCAGGCACGATTAGCTACGAGCTTCTTACGGGAATTACTGCCAGAGTTGCCCGCCGTGTTGCTGAATAATGACGTTAGCGTTCCAGGTTGCGTCTAGAGTAGCGCGTAACTGGGACGGTTTTTAAGTACTCCGTATAAAGACCTCATCTCGAAGAAAATAATTATTATGGCTAAGAAAAAAACTGCCTATGTCTGTAATGACTGTGGTTCTAACTACCGCAACTGGCAGGGCCAGTGCAGTGATTGCGGTGCCTGGAATTCCATCACGGAAATTGTAGTGGCTCCGGCAAAAGCCACGCATCAAACCAATTTTGGCGATAAAGCCGGAGGTTATGCGGGCAGTGTTTCCAGTATTCAGGATCTTGCCGATATTGATCTTTCGGAGTACCCGCGCACCAGTAGTAGTTTCAAGGAGTTTGACCGAGTGCTAGGAGGAGGCCTGGTGCCTGGTTCTGCCATATTGATTGGCGGCCACCCTGGCGCAGGGAAAAGTACCTTATTGCTGCAAACCCTGTGCAGGCTGGCTCAAAGCGAAACGGCCCTTTATGTGACCGGGGAAGAATCTCTGCAGCAAGTGGCGCTGCGTGCCGAGCGCCTGGGTTTACCCCGCGAGAATCTGAAAATGTTGGCAGAAACCAATGTAGAAACCATCTGCCATACCGCTCAACAGCTGAAACCGAAGTTGATGGTGGTGGATTCGATCCAGGTGATGAGCCTTGCCGACCTGCAGTCTGCGCCAGGGGGTGTGGCCCAGGTGCGTGAAAGTGCCGCTTATCTCACCCGCTTTGCCAAACAAACCCAAACCATTTTATTTCTGGTGGGCCATGTCACCAAAGATGGCACGTTGGCCGGCCCAAAAGTACTGGAGCATATGATCGACTGCTCCATCATGCTTGAAGGTGGTAACGACAGCCGTTTTCGTACCCTGCGCAGTATTAAAAACCGCTTTGGCGCGGTGAATGAGCTGGGTGTTTTTGCTATGACTGGGCAAGGTCTTAAAGAAGTAAAAAACCCCTCTGCTATTTTTCTGAATCGTACCGAAGAGCGCTCCTCCGGCAGTGTGGTTATGGTGGTGTGGGAAGGAACACGGCCTATTTTGGTGGAAATACAGGCCTTAGTGGATAACAGCTCCCTTGGTAACCCCCGCAGAGTGGCAGTGGGCTTGGATCAGAATCGACTTTCCATGCTACTTGCCGTACTGCATAGACATGGTGGTTTAATGGTGGGCGACCAAGATGTTTTCGTGAATGTCGTGGGCGGTGTCAAGGTGATGGAAACCGGCGCTGATTTGGCCTCGTTGCTTGCTATCGTTTCCAGCTTCCGCGACTTGATTCTCCCTGAGGACTGGGTTGTCTTCGGTGAGGTGGGTTTGTCCGGCGAAATTCGCCCTGTGCCATCCGGCTTGGAGCGTATTCAGGAAGCCGCCAAACACGGGTTTAAAAAAGCCATTGTCCCTTTTGCTAATGCGCCTAAAGAACAAATTCCCGGTATGGAAGTGGTGGCGGTGCACAAATTGAGTGAAGCACTTGAGGTGCTGTAGGCCATTTTTTTAAACCATTTAAAAAGAAAAAACGACGATGCTGATAAATTCTCGCGCAACTTTTTTTACCATACAAATTTCTATTTTTGTCTGTTGTTATTGTTTGTCTGTCAATCTTTTTGCTCACGGTGTTGATGACAGTACCCGGCAGTTTTTACAAGCAAATCAGGGCGTGGCTGTATTTCCTTATATGTATATCGGGGCCAAGCATATGATTACGGGTTATGATCATTTGCTTTTTTTAGTAGGTGTTATTTTTTTTCTCTATCGGGTAAAAGATGTGCTGGTGTATGTGACGTTTTTTACCATTGGCCATAGCCTAACACTGCTGCTGGGAGTGCTGCAGAATATCGCCGTTAATCCTTATCTTATAGATGCCATTATTGGTTTGTCCATCGTGTATAAAGGCTTTGATAATCTTGGTGGTTTTAAGCATTTCCTGGGGCATCAGCCCAATACTAAGCTTGCCGTATTAATTTTTGGCCTGTTTCATGGTTTTGGTTTGGCTACAAAAATACAGGAATTTAATATCCCCAGCGATGGTCTATTGGAGAATTTACTTTCTTTTAATGTTGGTGTGGAGTTAGGTCAGTTCTTGGCCCTGACTCTGGTCTTTATTAGTCTGAGCTTTTGGCGTCGTTATGCCAGCTTCCTGCATTTTTCAACGGCGACTAATACATTGTTAATCAGTGCTGGTTTGATGCTAACGGGCTTCCAGTTAACGGGGTTTTTTGTAACACCTTAGGGTAAAGATATTAGGAATAATTATGAAAAAAAAGATAGCACCTGATCATGCAGTTGATACTCAGAATGGGTATGAGCAAGCGCCTCAGTCTACGGCAACCTTGCTTAAAGCCAGCGTTTTTGCAATCGTACTGGCGCTTATCGTTTTAGTTGGCGCGATCCTGCCTGCTGAGTATGGAATTGATCCTACCGGTATTGGCAAAGCGGCAGGTTTGCTGCCCTTGGCAAATGTATCAGAAAGCACTGGTGCGGAAGTCAGTGCTTCTAAAGAAGAGGGGGCTGGTTTAAAGGAAGGCCGCATTGATATCACGGTTCCCGCTGGCGATGGTCTGGAATACAAGCTTTATATGGCGAAAGGTGAAACCATGCGCTACTCCTGGTCTTCAGATGAAGGAGAGTTGTTCTTTGATTTTCACGGCGAGCCGGAAGGCGATACAAGCGGTTATTTTGAAAGCTATACAGTAAGTACGGCCGATAAGGTGAGTGGCTCATTCACAGCATCGTTTAACGGTTCGCATGGTTGGTATTGGGAAAACCAAAGCTATGCACCTGTGCTTATAACGTTAAAGACAGAAGGGCAGTATAAAACTATTGGGCTTAAGTGAGGTGGGAGCTTGGTCTCTTTATAAAACTCAGTGCTTACTAAATGGAGCTTCATATAATGGATGAGATTTATTCTCGTAATATAATGCCTGATTCCATGTTTATATTGCCGTCATTGCTTAGTACGCCCACTGACTTTTCATCTTGATCTGTCACGATGATTACAGGGTCTTGAAAGAGAGGGCGCCGAATATATTTCAGGTGCACGCCGTAACTTTCAACTTTTTTAAGACTGGCCAATTGAAAGTCATTTAGATACCCCTGGGTATCAACAGGAATGGGGTCTTTTCCTTTTCGCTTTTCATTTACCATATTTTAATCTCCGGAACTATCGCTCACAAAGCGCTTGTTTATTATTTGGAAAGAGGCTTTCTTGACTTAAGTGCAGGATATATTGTTTCGAGGGTTTTCTTTGCAGTTGAGTGGTAGTTTTATGTAACGCTTTGTATCAGAACATGCGTATGAATAACAGCTGGTGGCACCAAATTACTTTATTGGCCGGGCCATACTCTAAGAGTGCTGAGGCTTTTATGCAAATAGCTAAATGAACAAAGTATGCCAATTAAGATTTATTGTGCGTGTTGCTATTCATTTCAGCCTTGATACAGCGTAACTGC
Organism: Gammaproteobacteria bacterium UBA3067; assembly: GCA_002366835.1. Classification (GTDB taxonomy): domain Bacteria; phylum Pseudomonadota; class Gammaproteobacteria; order Pseudomonadales; family UBA3067; genus UBA3067. Next base: position 79,235 of record DFBZ01000018.1, on the reverse strand, counting down.
TCGTAGCTATAGGCCATATCCAGATTTTCATAAACGGTTTTTAATTTAATAAGTCCACTTGCTTCGCGGTGGGTTTCAATAATGTCCTGAATTTTTGTTATTTCCTCATCGGCGAGTTCTATTACATCTTTAGCGGGTATTAATCCTAGCTCGATGGCTGTTATTAAATGTTTGTAAAGAGTACTTTCAGTAATACTCCGCTGTTGGCATATGCTATCCATGGGCATGCCGCTTTGAAATAAGGCAAAACTTTCGTGTTCAGTGGGAGTAAGCTGGCTCGGTTTTTCTTCTTTATTGAAATTTCCAGAGGAACCTTGGTGGGAGTTTAAAAGAGCCAGAAATTCATCGCCATATTTCTCCAGTCGGGCGCTACCGATACCATTGATCTGGCTAAGGTCGTCAAGGGTTTTCGGCTGTAGCTCGATCATTTCCATTAAGGTGGCATCGTGAAAAATAACATAGGGTGGTACACCTTCTTCTTCTGCCAGAGTTTTGCGGCGTGTGCGTAGTTGTTCCCAGAGCTCTTTGTTTGGAGTAGAAAGGTGGAAGCTGCCGCTGCCTTTTTTACGGGTGGCGCGTGTTTCACGTTTTTCCTTGCGAAGAAAAACAGTGCTTTCACCGCGAAGAAGAGGGCGACATTTTTCAGCTAACTGGAAGCTGCCATGACCTTCTGCATCCAGTTGAATATAAGCGCGGGCCATAAGTTGTCGGAATACAGAGCGCCACTGGTTATTATCCAGTTCTTTGCCGATGCCAAAGGTGCTGAGTTGTTGGTGGCCAAACTGTTCCACTTTTGCATTTTTTTTGCCGAGCAGTACGTCGATGAGGTGGGTCGCACCAAAGCGTTGTCCGGTACGGTAAATGGTGCTTAGGGCCTTTTGTGCGGCTTGGCTGGCATCCCAGACTTCTGGTGGGTTGAGGCAATTGTCGCAGTTGCCGCATTTCTCTGCGCCGTTTTCGCCAAAATAATGCAGCAAGGCGTGGCGGCGGCAACTGGTGATTTCACATAAGCCGAGCATGGCTTCGAGTTTTTGCTGTTCTTGTTGTTGGAATTGGCTGTTGGCCTGGCTGTTGGCCATCATCTGGCGCAGCATAATAACGTCTTGCAGGCCATAGGCCATCCAGGCGGTGGCGGGTAAGCCATCTCGCCCAGCGCGGCCGGTTTCCTGATAATAGGCTTCGATACTTTTGGGTAGATCAAGGTGGGCAACAAAGCGTACGTCGGGTTTGTCTATACCCATACCAAAGGCGATGGTGGCCACGATGATGATCTGCTCATCACGCAGGAAGCGGGTTTGGTTTTCCTTTCGCACTTCTGCGGGCATTCCAGCGTGATAGGGCAGGGCCTTGAGTCCTTGTGCTTTCAGCCAGGCTGCGGTCTCTTCCACCTTTTTCCGGGATAGACAATACACCACACCGGCGGCATCGGCGTGTTCGGTGAGAATAAAGCGCAGTAGCTGTTGGCGGGCGTTTTCTTTAAGGGTGATGCGGTACTGGATGTTAGGACGGTCGAAGCTGCTAAGGAATTGCCGAGCGTTCTGTAGAGCCAGGCGGGTAGATATTTCATCACGTGTGCGTGCATCTGCCGTGGCGGTGAGGGCGATGCGGGGCACATTGGGGAAGCGCTCATGCAGCAGGCTGAGCGAAAGGTAGTCTTTACGGAAGTCATGCCCCCATTGGGATACGCAGTGGGCTTCATCAATGGCGAACAGGGCGATAGGGATCTGCGCTAACAACTCCTGAGTGCGGGGCTGTATCAGGCGTTCTGGAGCGATATAAAGCAGATCGAGCTCGCCTGCCATCAGAGCTTGTTCCACCGAGCGCATTTCATCAAAAGAAAGGGTCGAGTTGATGTAGCTGCTGCGCACACCGGCTTGGCTAAGTGCATTGACCTGGTCTTGCATAAGGGCAATCAGGGGGGATATAACCACGCCGACACCTGGGCGAACGATGGCAGGCAGCTGGTAACACAGGGATTTGCCGCCGCCTGTTGGCATGACCACGAGGGCATCTTCACCCCGCAGTAAGGTATCGACAACCTCATCTTGCGGTGGGCGGAATTGATGAAAACCAAAGGTGGTTTGTAAAACTTCGACAGCACGATCAAACATTGAGGGATTATACTGGATAACAGGATCATATCTACGACAAGGAAGGGTTGAAACAATGGATGAAGAAAAAGATAATTCGGAAAAAGTGTGGTACCTCGAAGTTAATGGAAAACCTGCAGGGCCCTATAGCGCAAATCAGGTACGTAATGGGCTGACTTTAGGTAAGGTGAATCCGGACTGGCTGCTATTTGGGCCGAACATGAACAAGTGGGAGCCAGTTTCTTGGCACCCTGCGTTTAATCCGGAAGTTGCTGAAAAACAGCTGGAAAAATTACCGCAAGCAACCTTTCATCAGAGCCAGTTGGTGCATGATGTGGATTTCGAAATTTTCGGCGACGACATGCAGTTTGTCGAAATAGAACTGGATCCCGGCGAAGCGGTATTTGCTGAAGCTGGAGCCATGATGTTTATGGACGATAGTATCGCTATGGAAACCGTGTTTGGCGATGGCTCTCAGTCGGGCGCGTTTGAGAAGTTGCTGGGTGCGGGAAAACGCGTCCTAACAGGCGAAAGCCTGTTTATGACCACCTTTACCAATGCCGGTGAAGGTAAAAAGTGCGTGAGTCTTTCTGCCCCGTATCCGGGGAAAATTATTCCTATTAATTTACCGGAGGTGGGGGGCGAATTAATCTGTCAAAAAGATGCATTTTTATGCGCGGCCAAAGGCGTAGCGGTGGATATTTTTTTCCAGAAGCGTATCGGGGTGGCGTTGTTCGGTGGTGAAGGTTTTATTATGCAACGATTGCAAGGTGACGGCTTGGCATTTATTCATGCTGGCGGCACCTTGCATAATATTCAACTTGAACCCGGACAACGTATTAAGGTGGATACCGGTTGCTTGGTGGCTATGGAGAGCCAGGTAAACTTTGAGATTGAATTCGTTGGCGGAATTAAGAGCGCTTTTTTTGGCGGTGAAGGTTTCTTTTTTGCTACCATAGCGGGGCCTGGGAATGTATGGTTGCAATCGATGCCCTTTAGTCGCCTTGCTGCGCGGATGTTGTCGGGCTTGCCCGCACAAGGTGGTAAGCGAACAGGAGAGGGTAGTCTGTTGGACACTATTGGTTCTTTTCTGACTGATTGATGCCTTTGTCGTCTGAATAAGTTTATTTTGGGTGCTCTTTTCTTAGGTGTTTTGCGCAGTCCCTCCTGCGTGAAAAATTTTCTGCTAGTAAAAAGATAACGTTGTTAGGAGTCCCGAATTAAATGCTAATGGGTTTGATTGTTTTAGTTGTCTTTCAATTGGCAGGGGAGTGGTTGGCAAGCTATTTCTCGCTACCATTACCAGGGCCTGTGTGTGGTTTGTTTTTACTGCTGGTGTTTTTGATATTGAGAGGTGGTGTGGACTCTTTTGTATTGAATGCATCCAATAAGTTGTTTGCTTACCTTCCTATGCTGTTAATTCCGATAACAGCTGGCATTTATAGCTGGTTTAATTTTTTGTCATCTTCATGGTTGGAAATTGGCGGCGTATTATTGCTTAGTTTTTTTATAACCTATTTGTTTTCATTTTTTATGATGACTCTTCTAAGTGCACGCCAAAGATGATTGATCTCGGAAAACTTCAGATTGCAAACCAAGTATTGGTGGGCCACCCCTTATTTGGCATACTAATGACCTTTGCTTGCTTTCAGTCTGCGCGTTTTTTATTTGAAAAAACGGGCCGTTTCCCGCTTTTTCATCCCCTGCTTGTCTCGGTGGGTTTATTAATATTTTTTCTTGATTTTGTAGGCCTTAGTTATCGAAGCTACTTTGATAGTGTTGAGGTGCTGCATTGGTTGCTGGGTACGGTAACGGTTGCCTTAGCGATACCACTTTATGAAAGCCTGAGAAAGCTACGCACCATGTTTTTCCCAGTGATTATAACAGTGGTTTCTAGTGCTGCTTTCGCTGTGTTTGTGGTGGTGGCTTTGGCTCGGTTTGTCGGTTTGGACGAGCAGCTTGTAAAATCGTTGGCGACAAAATCCGTGACGACGCCTATAGCTGTTTCTTTAAGTGAAGAGATTGGTGGGAATGCAGCATTGGCTGCATTATTTGTATTGATCACCGCGTTATTTGCGCCGATTTTTGTGCCGCTGCTTCTGAAGATATTCCCGGCTAAAAATGATGCCGTGGCCGGTATTGCTATTGGCGTGTCTGCTCACGCCATCGGTACGGCAAAAGCTCTAGAAATTAGTCGCGAGTGTGGGGCTTTTTCTGCTCTGGCCATGAGTTTGATGGGAGTGATAACGGCACTTTTCTTGCCATGGTTCTTGTGATACCCCTTGATGGGTTCGCGTATTTTATAAGTCGCAAAATGCTCTCCGCAGGAGTTTTACTTTATAACCTGATAGCAAGGCGAGTAATCATCCTTGGCAAGTTTCATTCTTCCTTGCGCAACAAAATTTTCCAGTAAGTGGTCCAATGCAAGCATGATGGACTTGTCGCCATTGATATTAAACGGGCCGTGCTTCTCGATGGCACGAATTCCACTGTCCTTGATGTTTCCCGCCACGATGCCAGAAAATACTTTGCGTAGATTCGATGCAAGGGCGTGGGTGGGCTGGTCGCTGTGGATGGCAAGAGAGGCCATGTTTTTATGGTTTGGAATAAACGGCAATTGAAAGCTATCGTCGATTTTTAACTTCCAGTTGTAATAAAAAGCATCACTTTGTTTTCTTCTATGGTTTCGCACCTTTGCGATACCCTTTATTACTTTTCTGGAAACGTTTTCTGGGTCATCAATAATAATTTTGTATTTCTTTTGGGCCTCCCGTCCGAGAGTATTACCTATAAATTCATCCATTTGTTCAAAATAATCGGCACTTTCTTTTGGGCCGGTGAAAATTAACGGGAAGGGCACTCCGTCGTTTTCTGGATGTAGAAGTATGCCAAGCAAATATAAAATTTCCTCAGCAGTGCCTGCGCCACCTGGGAAGACAATAAATGCGTGTCCCGTACGGACGAAGCCCTCAAGGCGTTTTTCAATATCTGGGAATATAACGAGCTCGTTAACGATAGGGTTGGGGGATTCGGCGGCAATAATCCCCGGTTCTGTAAAACCCATGTAGCGGCCTTTGCGGTGGCGCTGCTTGGCATGACCAATGGTGGCTCCTTTCATGGGGCCTTTCATGGCACCAGGGCCACAGCCGGTGCAAATGTTCAATTTGCGCAAACCTAATTCATGACCAACTTCTTTGGTGTAGTCGTACTCTATTCGATTAATGGCGTGCCCACCCCAGCACACGACTAAGTTGGGGTCGACACCCGGATGTAAAATATTGGCATTGCGCAAAATATAAAAAACAGCATTGGTGATCTGGGTCGACTCATTAAGGTCAATCGTTGAAGTTTGTAATTCATTATGCACGTAGACAACATCGCGAATAACGGCAAATAAATGCTCCTTAATGCCGCGAATAATTTGGCCGTCCACAAAAGCACTGCCTGGTGCGTTGATAAGATCGAGACGGATGCCACGGCTACGCCTATGGATGCCGATGTCGAAGTGTTTGAATTGATCGAACACCACTTTACTGTCATCGATGACGCTGCCGCAATTAAGCACGGCCAAAGAGCAGCGTCGTAATATTTCATGTAAATCTTTTGATCCTACGGATGCTAAAGTGTTTATTTCTGCCTGTGAAAGTACACCCATAATTTCATCAGGCGAGATGCTGGTGCTGATGTGATTCATTAGCCAGGGTTTCCTATTTGGAAATGACGAAGAAGTTTAGAATAAGTGTAAATGGGTAATATTCTAAATAGATGAAGTGTTATTTGAGATTTTCTTATTATAGCATGTCGCATTTCGACACATTTAGTAATGTATATTTATCATGGAGTTAAGAGGTGTTTTGTGATGTTTGAAAATGGGCTTTCATTTGTTCATAAGAAATCTGTTGATTCGCTTGTCAAGTAGGCTTTTACTGCAGTAAAGTTATCGACTACCAACTAAGGTAAGGCTTTCATTACAGGTGTTTGCAATGCTGAATTCTTGTATTGGTATCCATGTATACAGAGCCTCAATAATAATAAGTACAGCATTTTAATGCTAAACGTTAATTGCACATGGAGAGAGTGAAATGAGCGCAGTAACACCCGATATTTCTCGGCCCCAAGCTAGCTGGCCGATGTATTTTCCCTATATTGTCCCAATGTTGATTTCCACTGCGGCAACCGTATTGGTTTTTACTAATTCGAGCGTTGTGGGCTGGGGCTTTGTTCTATTTCTTGTCGCACTACAAGTGCTTGAACCTATTTTGGGTGAAGAGCATGAAACCTACGAGTGGAAAAAACCTCAGGTTTTTGTACGCATGATGCAGTTTTATTCGTTGGGTACCGTGCTAACGTTTGTGGGTTTTCTTTGGGTGATGGCCCATGCGCATAATGGCGGTGACTTGTTAAGCATCGCTGCAGGTGTTCAGGCTGTTACCGGTTTTGATATGTTGGCTGCTCATGCGAATGATGGTTGGATTCAATATATCGTAGCGATGCTTCTCTTTAGTATTACCTCTAGCCTGGGTACGGTGGCTATTGGTCATGAGCTTTGTCACCGTGTGCACGAGCCGTTGTCGGTATTTCTTTCCCGCTTGATGGGTACCTTTACCATGTTCAGTTATTATGCGGTAGAGCATCCTTATGGGCATCACCTGACTGCCGCGACCCCGCGTGATTCAAGTACTGCGCTTCGTGGTGAAGGCATTATGGCGTTTACCACGCGTACCTTTAAGCAGGACTACGAAATTGTTTGGGAAATTGAACGCACCCGTCTTGAGAATATGGGCCTGCCCGTGTGGTCACACCACAACCGATTGTTGCGTGGGTTCGCTGTTGAATTGGCTATTTTGGTCAGTGTTGCTGCTATCACTGGTTTCATCGGCCTTGCCTTATTTGTCATCGGCGTGATTCAAGCTCACCTGGGTTATAAAGCAGGGGTTTATATTCAACACTACGGTTTGGTGCGTGATCCCGATCAGCCCATAGAAATTAAGCATTCCTGGGGATGCACTTATAAAGTGACGAATTGGTTGACGGATGGAATTGGTCGGCATGCCGATCATCACGATGTGCCAGAGCGCGAGTTTTGGGATTTGGTGCCTCATCTTGAAGGCCCGCAGTTGCCAGGTGGCTACATGAAAATGATGAGCCTTTCCCGTAATAAGAAAAAGTGGGAAGACGCCATGATACCGCTTCTGATTGAGTGGGATGAGAAACATGCTTCTCCTGCTGAAAAGCTGCTTGCGATGGAGGCCAATGAGAGGAGTGGTCATCCGCAGTTGATTGCTCATGCAAGAAAGCAGCGCCAAGAGCTAGAGGAGGCCGGTCTGCTGGAGACGGCTCAGATTGCTTAGCGAAAGACCTAGCAGGCCGTTGAAATTCGCTGAATTGAGTCAGATACAAGGCAAAATCAAGCGAAAAAGCGGAGTTTACATGTGTAAATGAGCACTTTGAGGGCAATTTTAACGCCGTAGGTGGCCAAGTCAGTAGAGTTTCAACAGCCTGCTAAAGTAAGTTAAAAAAGAGGCCCGCTCATTTCAGCGGGCCTTTTTTATTTGAGCGCTAAAAGGCGAGCGCTATTCAATCTGTGCTGGCTTACCACTCAATGCCTATCCCTGCTCCCGCATATTTTCCTTTTGAGCTGAATGCTGCGCTGGAATTAGAGAAGAACGCTGATGATTCCATAAATGCGATGTAGTCAGCTTTTAGATATACCAAGGGTGTAAGAAACAACAATACTCCCAGGCCGTAGTAGTAACGATTGGCGCTGTCTGAGATTGGTGCTGGATGGTGGGAGCCAAAGTTGACGAGGTTTTCTTTTATTGTCATCGTAAGGTCTAAGTCTTGTCTTCCGAGTTTTCCATAAATGTTCAGATGCTCATTAATCTTATACTTGGCTCGCAGGCCATACATTATGCCCTCTAAGGAGGTGTTTGTTTCCCAGCTTCCGCTCTCGTCTTCTCCGCGCACCGCATAACTATTTTCTGTCGTGTGACTTGCCTCTAGGCTAATTTGGGGAATGAACGATATGCCAATAGTGAGAACTCCTCCGCCATCACTGCCCAAATCAACAGGCTGGCTTATTTTCTCTTCATTGCTTGTGCGCAACATTTCGGCATAAAAGTCGATGGCATGACTGGTCGAGGCGAAAAAAAATAGCACGAGTATTGGGGTGAAAGTGGCCGCTCTTTGTATGGCTTTGGATAGATTTAGATACATGTTGTTTCGCTTATTGCTGGCTAACGATTACGGGAAGATAGCGAAGGCGGATACGTTGCGCATAGGCGCTAATAATGCTGCCACCGCTAAAGTTTTCGTCGAGAAACCCATGCTGTTCGCGGTAGAGTATTAATTCTATATCACAGGGAATGGAATCTGCGGTGATAAGGGGGTCAAGTAAGTCGGCTACTGTTATGTTGACGACGCCTGAGTCTTCTCCAATAACAAGGCTTGTGTCAGGCAGAATATAATCGGATTCGCAAATAATGGGGTGGGCGCGAATACGCATTAGCGAGCCACTTACAACGGGCTGCCAGCTTAAGGACACTAAATCATCCGCTTGGTAATATTCGGTATTTTCAAGGGGGGTGACTATTTCGAAAGCCGGTGGCATTTCTACCCAAGAGCGGGGGGCTTCTACGAGCGACTCGTCCACTTCGGGTTCTGTTAAGTCTGAGGGATACCAGCGCTGCTCGCGCTCTGGGTAATAATTTCGGTAAAAACTGAAAGTGATGGGGGCGTTTTCTTTGATGTCCATTTCACCGACGTATTTTGGTTTATACGCTTCATTTTCAAGGCTCAGTGATACGCTGCTGGCTTCTGTTGTAGCAATAAGGCGGTCATGATTCTCAAGGATCACAAATTCGTAATCATGGCTTTCGCGATGCAGTCGCGCATCTATATGAGCGGTTTTGTGGTTAAATGTTTCGATGTGGTAATCGGCGACGATGCTCTCTGTTCTCACTTCATCGGATGGTATGGTATCCGTACATGCTTGGAGAAAAACCACAAGTAAAGTTGATGAAAAATAAACGATGTTTCGCTTCATGGTGGGCTTCTTCTTGCGCTTAGTTGCCTTAAGTGAGCTTATTATGAATGGTCAAATATGAACCGAGTGTTAATCTAGTCTGAGCTCGAGATTAAGATGTTGGCGGTTTTTGTTTTGCTAACGCGAGCATGATTTCAAAAAGACAAAGGAAAAAATAAATGAACCAGAGTTGTTATTGCGGCAGTGGTGCTGACTTTGAGAAATGCTGTAAACCCTATTTGTCGGGTGATGCGATACCCGAAACGGCTGAGCAATTAATGCGTTCTCGCTATACTGCGTATGCCGTAAAAGATGAAGACTATATTATTAAGACCTGGCACTCGAAAACGCGGCCTACTAAGAAACAGCTTGAGGATGGCAAGATAAAGTGGCATCGCCTAAAAGTGATAGAGACCCTTATGGGAGGCGCTGAAGAAAATACGGGTGAAGTGTTATTCGAGGCGATTTATAAAATTAATGGGAAAGCGCACAAGCATAGTGAGCGCAGCACTTTTGAAAAAGAAGATGGGCAGTGGCGATATTTGGATGTAAAGCCTGATTAGTATTTTTCGATTTGTTTGTAGTGGTTGTCTAATAAACCCTGCACGGCTTTGGCATTATCCATAGCTTTTTTTGCCTGGTCGATGGTGGGCAGGCCGGGAATAATGTTCGTAGGAGGCTCAAGAGCTTGGCTTGCGTTGGCGGTTTGTTCTTCTTTTTCTCCTATTAATTTTTTGAGAACGTCTGCATCATTCATTTCGAGAATATTTTGATTAGGGTCTATTTCTACTGTTTCACTTGTCGCACCTTCTGGCTGCTGGTCTGAGAAATGCCAAATGCCTTCTTTATCTTGCCACTTATGAACTCTTGTAAGTAGGCGTTCTCCGTTTTCAGGCAGCTTATCACCAAGGCTAAGCGCATCGCTTGATGAATGAAAAAAGTCGGTCAGTGTTTTGAAACTTTTCATAATGGCGCTATCGCCAGATTTGATGTCATTGATTGTTAGTAGTGGCCTGCCATCGGGCCGTTTCATTATAAAGGGGGCTGCAACGGCCAGTACCACGAGAAAAAGAATGAGTTTAATGTATAGTTTCATATTTGCGTCTGGCAGGGTGAGTTGCTTAACAGGCTGTTGAAATTCTACTGACTTGGTCATCTACCGCGTTAAAACCAAGCTCAAAGTGCTCATTTGCACGTGTAAACTCCGCATTTTCGCTTGATTTTGCCTTGTATCTGACTCAATTCAGCGAATTTCAACAGCCTGTTAAGGCTTTATAAGCCGTTCTCAGAAATTTTGGGTAATAGTTGTTCCAGGTTTTGCGCCGTTTTGGATCGGGAAACATATTTCCCCATGTTTTTATGGAGAAATTTCAAGCGTTCTTTTAAATCTTTCACTTCTTGTGTGATGGGTTCATAGGGGTAGTGGTGGTCTTGCACGCTTAGCTTATTTAGTTCAGCAGCTTCAATTCGAATGATGTCGATAATGTTGTAGAGAATGTCTTTGTGCTCTAGGCAGCTGGCTTCCCAGTAGGCATTGTCCAGTTCATTGTGTAAATCAGTCAGTATGGTTAGGAAATTGGCGATGGATTTTGGTTTGCTCATGGCTTACCTCGGAGAAAGGCCGCTGTTGCTAATGGGGAGTTATGTTAAATTATAGACGGCTCTGAGGTCGTTGCTGGCCCTTTGTGGGATTGAGGCAGCACCAATATGGTGCGCTCGGTTCTTGGTGCAATTTTTACGCACTACTTTGCGCCGAAGGGCCCAATATGTTGTGATGGTTTAGGCTGGAAGGTCTATGCAAATACCCATTATTTCAGTCATATAGGGTGCTCATGTTCAAGTAGGTACGGTACTTGCTAAATTTGTGCATTCGAGCCTGAACCCCCTAGTTGCCCCTACTTTTTTCGACTCCTAGGGAGGTTCGCTCAAAATGAATTTACTTAACTTTGTTCGGAGAGATGCGTGAGCAGTAAGCAAAAAGTAGTTGTGATCGGAAACGGTATGGTTGGACACCGCTTTATAGAAGAGCTGGTGAGCAATGATGAGAACAAACAGTTTGAGATCGCCACTTTCTGTGAAGAGTCAAAGTTGGCTTACGATAGGGTGCATCTCACTTCTTACTTCTCTGGCAACAGTGCTGATGACCTTTCTTTAGTGAAGCCAGGGTTTTACGAAGAAAATGATATTCAGGTTTATCTTGAAGATAAAGCCACTGAAATAGATCTGGCCACTAAAACGGTTAAATCAGCCAATGGCGTCGAGATAAACTACGACAAGCTTATTCTGGCAACGGGTTCTTTCCCCTTTGTTCCTCCTGTACCTGGTCACGAGCGAGATAACTGTTTTGTTTATCGCACCCTGGATGATCTGGATAAAATTGCTGCTGCCGCAAAAAATGCCAAAGTAGGCGCGGTGGTGGGTGGGGGGTTGCTGGGTTTGGAAGCGGCTAAAGCCTTGAAAGACCTCGGTTTGCAGACCCACGTGGTAGAGTTCGCGCCGCGACTTATGGCTGTTCAGGTGGATGACGGTGGTGGTGCCGTATTGCGCACTAAAATCGAAGAACTAGGTGTTTGTGTTCATACCGAAAAAAACACCAAGGAAATTATCGACGGTGATGATGCCACCCACAAAATGTGCTTTGCGGATGGGGAAGAGCTGAATACGGATTTGATCGTTTTCTCAGCAGGTATTCGTCCTCAAGATGAATTGGCGAGAAGCTCCGGCCTAGAGATTGGCCCACGCGGTGGTATTACCATCAATAACTACTGCCAGACATCCGATGAAGATGTTTATGCCATCGGCGAATGCGCCCTGTGGGAGCAGCGAATTTTTGGTTTGATCGCACCAGGTTGGCAAATGTCGAAAGTTGCAGCCGATCATCTGGTGGGTAAAGAGGCTCAGTTTGCCGGTGCGGATATGAGCACCAAGCTTAAGTTGATGGGAGTGGATGTAGCCAGCGTAGGCGATGCCCATGCTCGCACCGAAGGTAGCCGTTCTTTCAGCTATAACGATGAAATCAAGCAGGTTTACAAAAAGATCGTCGTTAGCGGCGATAATAAAAAATTACTGGGTGCAGTGCTGGTGGGCGATGCTGAAGAATATGGCACCTTATTGCAGCTAATGCTCAATGAAATGGCTATTCCAGAAAGCCCCGATGCGTTAATTCTTCCTCATAGCGATGGCGCACCGGCTGGTCTTGGGGTCGATGCCCTGCCTGAAACCGCACAAATTTGTTCCTGTAATAACGTGACCAAAGGTGATTTATGCTGCGCTATTGAAGGTGGAGTCACCGAACTTGCTGAATTGAAATCTTGCACCACCGCTGCAACAGGCTGCGGAGGCTGTGCTGCCCTAGTGAAGCAGGTATTTGATTCCGAGTTGGAAAAGCGTGGTGTTGAAGTAGATAAAAGCATCTGTGAGCATTTTAATCATACGCGGCAAGAGCTTTACGATATTGTCCGTGTTGGAGAAATTCGCAGCTTTGGAGAGCTGATCGCTAAACACGGTAAAGGCCATGGTTGTGATATTTGTCGTCCAACGGTGGGTTCCATTCTTGCGTCCTGCTGGAACAAGTATGTTCTTGAGAAAGAGAATACTCCGCTACAAGATAGCAACGACAACTTCTTGGGCAATTTGCAGAAAGATGGCACTTACTCAGTGGTTCCTCGTATTCCAGGCGGTGAAATCACACCCGAAGGGCTGATCGTTATTGGCGAAGTGGCCAAGAAATACGACCTTTACACCAAAATTACCGGTGGCCAACGTATCGATATGTTTGGCGCCCGTATGGAACAGTTACCACACATTTGGAAAGAACTGGTTGATGCGGGTTTTGAAACTGGCCATGCCTATGGCAAAGCCATGCGCACAGTAAAATCTTGCGTAGGAAGTACCTGGTGCCGATACGGAATGGACGATAGTGTCGGTCTGGCTATTGAAGTGGAAAAACGCTATCGCGGTCTGCGTTCCCCCCATAAAGTAAAACTCGCCGTATCCGGTTGTACACGCGAATGTGCCGAAGCCCAGAGTAAAGACGTGGGTATTATTGCCACCGAAAATGGCTGGAATATGTACGTTTGTGGCAACGGCGGTATGAAACCACGCCATGGTGATCTTTTCGCGTCGGATCTTGATAAAGAAACACTGATTAAATACATCGATCGTTTTTTCATGTTCTATATTCGCACCGCCGATCGTTTGCAACGCACCTCGGTATGGATGGAAAATCTGGAAGGCGGTTTGGCCTATCTTCAGGATGTCGTCATCAATGACAGCCTGGGCCTTGGCGAGAAGCTCGAAGCCGAAATGCAGATCGTGATCGATAACTATGAATGTGAATGGAAGCGCACTATCGAGGATGAAAAAGCAGTGCAGCGTTTTACTCATTTTGTAAACAGCGAGAAGGCCGACTCCAATGTGGTCTTTGTCCGAGAGCGTGAGCAGATTCGACCTGCTCGCGAAGAAGAAAAGGCTCCCCTTCAAGAAGTCGAAACAGCTTAAGGTGAAAGTAATGAGTAAGTGGTTAGAAGTTTGTCAATTAGATCAAGTTTTACCTGATAGTGGTGTGTGTGCGCTGGTGAATGAAAAGCAGGTCGCCATCTTCCGCCTTGGCGAGGGTGAAGAGTTGTATGCAGTGGATAACCACGACCCCTTCAGTAAAGCCAACGTGCTTTCACGGGGTTTGGTAGGGGACCTCAAAGGTGAGATTGTTGTGGCTTCCCCCGTATACAAACAGCACTTTGTGTTGAGCAGCGGCAAATGTTTAGAGGATGAATCCGTTCAGCTCGAAACCTACCCCGTTAAGGTTGTAAATGGAGCGGTTCAAGTACAAGCCTGAACTAGTTGCTCGGTTTTTTTGGGGCAAGGAAGCCCCTATTAGCTAGAGTTATGTCCTGAGTACCTTGTACTTAAAGCGTTACCGGTTCCGAGTGGCGCTCCTTTCGCAGTTCTTCCTGCTATTTAAAGCAATACTCCCACAGAGCCTGAATCACTTCGTGGAAAATTTACAATGGCATTTCAGCTGACCATGCTTTAGCCTATCTTCCGTTCACTTGTAGTTTGAGCTAGAAAAATTTCAGCCTGCTCGGATTTCACCCCAAGGCGTTAGAGCAGCATTGCCGAACGGGGAGTTGAGAGGAATTAATGTCAAGTTTGAAGGCAACACAAGCTAATAGAAGCATCTCAGTAAAAACCATCTTAGACGACGATGTTTTGCTGTTTCACCGTATGACCGCCAATGAAAAGCTGGGTGAGCTCTTTAAGTTTGATCTAGACCTGTTGAGCGCCAACCCTGAAATTAACTTTCAGGAAATGCTTGGCCAAAGTATGACCGTGCAATATCAACGACTAGATAAGGAAGTTCGTTATTTTAATGGCATTGTTAGTGGTTTCACCCAGGCAGGAAGCCATGGTGATTTATCGCTATATCGGGCAACACTTCGCCCTTGGTTTTGGTTCTTAACGCGCAACGCAGACAGCCGTATATTTCAAAATAAAACCGTGCCGGACATTGTAAAAGACGTTTTCCGAGAACATGGTTTTAGCGATTTTGAAGAATCCCTAACGGGCTCTCACCGTGAGTGGGAGTATTGTGTTCAATACCGTGAAACGGACTTTAATTTTATCAGCCGCCTCTTAGAGCAAGAGGGAATCTATTACTATTTTAAACACGAAGACAGGAAGCACACCCTGGTGCTGGCCGATTCAGTTAATGCCCATGAAGCTGTGCCCGGTTACGAAGAAGTACCCTACTACCCACTGGAAGAAAATAAACGCCGTGAGCGAGACCATCTGTATTCGTGGACACTAAGCCAGCACATACAGCCTGGAGCCTACGTGCTGAATGGATTTGATTTCAAAAAACCGAAGGCTAACCTTCTGGTTAGTGCAACGCAACCGCGTGAACATGAAAAAGCAAATTACGAAATTTATGATTACCCTGGTGCATATGTTGAAAGTTCTGATGGCGAAAACTACGCACGTAACCGCATCGAAGAGCTACAGGCACAACATGAAACAGCGCAAGGGGAGGGCAATGCAGGAGGCCTTTTTGTAGGCAGCTTGTTTACACTGACAAACCACTTTCTTCGAGAAGACCAAAATAGGCAATACCTGATCTCGACCGCCTCGTACCACCTAGGTCCTCAAGAATATGAATCGAAGGTCCAAAATGACAACGAAACCAATTTTACTATATCTATAGGGGTTATCGATGCTGAGCAAGCATTTCGTACGCCTCGCGACACCGAAAAACCGATCGTGCGGGGTATTCAAACCGCCATTGTGGTTGGCCCTCAAGGAGAAGAAATTCATACTGACGAATATGGCCGTGTAAAAGTGCAGTTTCATTGGGACCGTTATGGTGAAGCAAATGAAAATAGCTCCTGCTGGATTCGTGTCGCCCATATCTGGGCAGGGAATAATTGGGGAGGGGTTCACCTTCCCCGTATAGGGCAAGAAGTGATTGTGGATTTTCTGGAAGGGGACCCAGATAGACCACTTATTACCGGTCGAGTCTATAACGATGACAACATGCCCCCTTATGAATTACCCGCAAATAAAACCCAAAGTGGCATTAAAAGCCGAAGCTCTAAAGGCGGCACACCTCAAAACTTTAATGAAATTCGTTTTGAAGATAAAAAAGATAGCGAAGAAGTCTATGTTCATGCTGAGAAAGACTACAACAGTCACGTAGAAAATGATCAATCGACTGCTGTTGAACATGATCAATTTAATACCATCGGGAATGACAGAACAAAAGATATTGGCAACAATGAAACCAATACAGTAGGGAATGACCAAAGTAGCAGCATTGGGAATAACCAAACCATTACCATAGGCAATAATCAAACTGTCAGCATAGGAAAAAATCAGGATATTTCTGTGGAAACAGATCTATCTATCAGCATTGGCAGCAACGAAAGCATAAACATAGGAAAAGATCTCTCGGAAAACGTAGGCGGCGAATCGATCCTGACAGTAACCGAAAATTATTCCGTACAAGCTAAAAAAATCGTGATGGTGGCTGAGGATGAAATTGTATTTAAAACCGGTAACGCGCAAATTGTTATGAAAAAGAATGGCGATATAACATTAAAAGGTAAAAATATCTCAGTACAAGGCTCCGGCGATGTAGTTCTCAAAGGCGCAAAGGTGACAACAAATTGATAAAAGATCACGACACTATTTCAGGAAGAAAAGTCACGACTGAACACTCCTCGGCAATTTCTCCTGGAGAAGTTGTTATTGGCTACATTAAAAAAGTTGATCAAAGTGGCGTGTATGTTGACTATCCCCATAATCGCTCTGGGAGGCATGTGTTAGCGTTAGCGACAATTCCCATTGAAGCGAAAAATATTGGCAGAGAAGCCGCATTACTTTTTAATGGTGGAGACCTCAGTCAACCGGTGATTATCGGCATCATTCATTGTGAAATGATGGATGTCCTGGAAAATGGAAGCAATACTCAGAAGTCCAGCGAGGAATGGTTAGATCAAAACTTACCTTCGCCCTCGACAGAGGCAGAAGAAAAAAGTCTAGATATTATCGTCGATGGAAAAGAACACTGTATCGAAGCAAAAGAACAAATGACACTCAAATGTGGCAAAGCAAGTATCACCCTAAGCAAAGATGGAAAAATACTTTTAAGGGGCAGCTATATTTCCAGTCGATCAAGTGGTACTCATCGAATTTTAGGCGGGTCAGTTCAAATAAACTGATTGCAAGTTAGTGTTAAGCAGTTAAGTTTTTCTCACATAGAAGTAGTTGTCCCCCATGTTGCAGTTAAAAAATAATACCGCCATTTCACCAGCGATTACCGTGCTTCCAAACGAAAAGGGTATCGATACCCTCTATATTATTTTGAAAGCCAGTTTTGAAATTCTACCAAAAGTGAAATTACTGGAAACACAAATTCCACCGTTTCAGGGGGACGTTTATTGGGGCGAACCCGCTCAGTCGAGTATAAAATATGCATCTGATATGCACCTGGGTAAAGCTGCAACAGATATTATTCTTATCGGTAACGCTCAAGCGGAAAATACCCCTCTAATCAGCCATCTGAACGTTTCGTTACAAGTCGCCAGACAAAAATTAGAGCTTGCTGTATTTGGTGATCGCGAGTGGAAAAACGGAAACATAAGTCCCTCAGCTCCCTTTGAAAAAATGCCCCTGGTTTATGAGAAGGCTTATGGCGGCATGCATATAACCCAAGAAAAAGATAAAAATGAAACCACTACTCTGAGTGATCCCCGTAACCCGATTGGTAAGGGTTTTATCGGAAAACGAGAAGGCAAGGAAATAAATGGAATCCAGCTGCCAAATTTGGAAGACCCCAGGCAGCTAATTTCCACCAGCCATGACCAACCAGCACCTGCCTGTTTTGGTTTTATCTCCCCGGCTTGGCAACCAAGGTTTCAGTACGCGGGAACCTACGACGAAGTTTGGAAAAAAAATACCGCCCCTTATCTTCCAGATGATTTCGATAAGCGTTTTTTTAATATGGCGCATCAGGACTTAATTACCGAGAAATATTTGGAGGGAAGCGAATCCGTTCAGATTAAAAATGCAAGCCCCTTTGGCGAGCTGAATTTTTGCCTGCCAGTAAACCCTCTTGAAGTGCTTGTCCATATAAAAAATCGAAAAGAGAAACCCCCTTTGTTTATGGAAACCGTACTTATTGAACCCGACCAGAACCGGTTCTCTGTTGTATGGCGAGCCTGCACACCCTGCGACAAAGAAACGTTAAATATCGAGCAAGTCGATATCAATTATTTGAGCCAAAAACATCAGGGTGTCGCATGAATTCTTTTGACGAAATACCGATGAAAATGGCCGAAAACGCCGCTTTTTTTTGGTTGCTACATGATCAGGCCATCAATAGCCCTGATTGTGAACTTGCGAGACTCATTGAATTAGAAGGGCGCATTGACGCGCAGCTGGAAGGTTTGCTTCTACATGGGGAGGCAGGCTGGAAAGCCTGCGAGGCGGCATTGCAGTTCGAAGATTCTGGTGAGGTTTTTACAGCGGTGGTGCTGGCGTTTAGCAGTGACAAAGATGAGTGGATAAAAAAAGCAATTGAAACAGGCTGCCTTAACCAGCAAACCTACCAGGCTCTACTTTCCGCACTATCATGGTTGCCCCTGGGAAGGGTGAAAAGCGGGATAAGCAAATTAATGCAGGCGAACAATCCGGCTTATTTGTGCTTGGGGGTTTGCGCCTGTGCTTTGCACGGTGTTCATTGCGGTGAAGTAGTAGATACAGCGCTTAACAATCAGCAGTTAAAAAACACACCAGAATATTTTTCTTGTCTGATTCGCGCAGCAGGGATGATGCAACGTAAAGATTTGCTGCCAAAGATTCAGTGTCATGTGAAAGATGACAATGCACAAATTGCGTGTTCAAGCATTTTCGCTTCACTGTTACTGGGGGATAAAACTCAGGCCAGTCTTTTAAAGCCCATTATTTTTGACAACGTAGCCCTTGCAGATAACGCTATAAACTTTGCGTTTCGGGCTTTGCCAAAAACTGAAGCAAAAGCCTGGGCGCAAGAGCTAGGTGAAACCCCTGGTAATTTAAGAAAGTTAATCAGTGCTATAGGAGTATTGGGTGATTCCACCGCCTTACCCTGGTTGATAAAGCAGATGTCAAACGAAAGCCATGCTCGATTAGCCGGACATTCATTCTTCATGATCACTGGCCTTGATTTGGAAAAAAATAAGATGACAAAAGAATCTGTTATCTTGGATGCCGTTGAGTTAGACGATAAAGATCGGAAACTACCTTGGCCCGATGATATAAAAATACGCCAATGGTATGAGAGAAGTTGTCAGAATTTTGTGGCAGAAAAGCGTTACTTGGCCGGAGAAATCATTAACGAAGAAAGCCTGAATAAAATTCTAAAACAAGGCAAACAAACCCAAAGGGAAGCAGCACGGTTGGAGCTGCAGTTAAATTACGGCGTGACATTTACTGATGAAGCACCCAGAAGACTACGCATTTAATTGCGAAAAATAAGGTAAGAAATAAGTTGGTTAGCTTATTTCTTACCTCAAGTGTAGGGGTTTAGTATGCTCGAAAATACCCTGTAGGTTGGGTAGAGCGTAGCGAAACCCAACATTTAGCCCTTGATTATGGGTCCTACGTTAAGGGTTAAAATCATATCTGATTTCGTGGAGCCAAACTTAAAATAATAAAGCGTATATCAAAACGGTTGGATTTAACTTCATCCAACTCAAGTGGCGGACAGCGTTCCCCCTAGTTTATAAGTGACGTTTCGAAAAATATAAATCTCGAAATGTGAGCGTTCAAATTAAACAACACTGAATAATCACGCAGGAGAAAAACTAAAGTGGCACAAACTACATTTGCTAATGGCAGAGGCATCGTTCACAAAGGCAGTGGTGGTGTAAGCACTGTCTTTCCCGATGTCTGCAAAACACCCACTCCTGGTGGCCCGGTGCCTATCCCTTATCCGAATACGGGCAAATCTTCTGACACCAGCGGCGGCCCCAGCACAGTAACCGTTGATGGCGAAATGCCAATGGTAAAGGGTGCGAAGTATTCCACCTCTACAGGGGACGAGGCGGGTTCAATCGGCGGTGTGGTCAGCGGCAAAACCAAAGGGACCTGCGAATTTATGATGTATTCATTTGATATAAAATTTGAAGGGAAAAATGCTTGCCGCCTAGGCGACCCGCTTCTTCATAATGATAAAAACATTATGGGTTAAGGTTTAAATTCATACGTGGTGAGGCCACTCGTGAGTATCCAGGCACTGTAAACGCGTATTTTAACAAGCAACACCAAAGCCCCTGCTCCTTAGGATCGACTGAATGAGCCATACCCAAAAACTCTACCTCGCAGCCACCGGCATGCTCAGCCCCTTGGGAAGCAGCACTGAAATGACGGCCGCTTCCCTCAGGGCGGGTATTAGTGCCTATCGTGTGTCTGACTATGAGAACCTCCAAGATGGCTTCATCACCATGACAGGCATCCCCGAGGAAATCTTTACCGGCTTTGAACTCGAAATAGACCAAGGTAGCGAATGTTGCGAGCGCTACGATCGTATAATTAAAATGGCCATCCTGGCTGCATCGCAGGTATTTCAGCGTCACCCGGTATCAGAGCCGGTGCCCTTGGTGCTTTCATTCGCAGAAAGCTTGCCCCATACCCCCAATATTAGCCCTGAAGTCATGCTGGATAACCTGATTAACCAGGCAAAACTTCCCATTGATCGCCGGCAGGTGCGCACTGTTCATACAGGCCGGGCGGCGGTATTGCAAAGCCTGGATTTAGCCCAACGTTTCCTTTACGACCTCCAGCAAGATTATGTACTGGTGGGTGCCAGCGATAGCTACTGGGATTATTCCACCCTTGCTTACCTCGATGAGGCCGAACGAGCTTTGGCCCCTGGCGTACAAAATGGCTTTGCACCCGGAGAAGGGGCCTGCTTTTTTCTACTCACGCGGCACCCAGAAAAAGCCCATGTTCAGGATGGCCATATCATCGCCTTAAACCCAGCAGGTGTAGCGCAGGAACCTGGCCACCTCAATAGCGAACATGTTTACCGTGGCGAAGGCCTGCACCAGGCCTTTTTGCAAGCATTACAGGCTTATGAAGGTGGCGGCATACACAGCATTTATTCCAGCATGAATGGTGAGCACTACTGGGCCAAAGAATATGGCGTCGCCATGACACGCAACGAATCCTGCTTTTGCCAAGGCGTGCAACACCATCACCCAGCAGACAGCTACGGTGATCTAGGTGCCGCCACCGGCGCGGCGCTTATTGCTCTTGCGGCGGAAGACCTAGGAAAAATTAAGGGCCCAGCAGCTCACCTTGTTTATGCCTCATCGGATAACGCTTGGCGTGCTGCGCTACTGCTGGAAAAAATACCCCAACATCCCACTGTTAACCCAAAAGCTAGTCCAGCACGGGAGGCTAAAATTCCATGACAGATATAGGCGAAGGCGCTTTTTCTGCAAGCGAAGAATCTGCACCTCAAGAAGAAAAACCCAAAAAAGACAAACGGCGAAGAGTGAAAATCCGCTTTTGTGTGTTTTTCGATGGCACTTTGAACAATCGAACCAATGTCGAAGCGCGGGAGCGGAACACCGATAAGTATCAGGAGCACAAGCCGAAACCTGGTAAAGCCGGCAACAGCTACGAGGGGGATAAAACCAATGTGGCTAAAATGGAAAGCTATATTGATAAGACGTCCCTTGGAAAGGATCAGTATTTGTTAACCACCTATATTGAAGGCCCTGGCACCGAAGATTTAGAAGGTGACAGCTTCAGAGGCTCTGCTTTTGGCACAGGTGATACGGGGGTGAAGGAAAAGGTTGAAAAGGGAGTCGATAGGGTTGTTCATTTACTTAAGAGCACGCTAAAGAAAAACCCCATTATTGAAGAGCTGGTGCTGGATATTTTTGGTTTTAGCCGTGGGGCAGCCGGTGCCCGTTATTTTATTCACAAAACCTTAAGCGATAAAAGTGGCCTGTTTTCTTCACCTGTCCCCTTGGCCGACAAAATCCGCGCCAAAGGTTTTGAGATTGATAAGAAAAACGTACGGGTGGAGTTTGTGGGTTTGTATGATACCGTCTCATCTGAAGGCCTGAGCCACAACGATGTAAATAGCCTGAAGCTGAAAGCCGTGAGTCGGCCAGAAGTAAAAACCGTGGTACACCTAGCCGCTGCAGATGAGCATCGCAGTAACTTTGCCCTCACCACTATTAAAAGCGCTATTGGCAAAGGCGGGAGGGAAATTTTTCTGCCGGGGGTTCATTCCGATATCGGGGGTGGCTATCGCAATAACATTGAAGAAAACTTAGTTCTGAATGAATCCCAGAACCTAAGTAGCTTGGAAAAAGATCGCAAACATTTACTGAGCCAAGGCTGGTTTACGGAAGAGCAAATCTATATTGAAAGCCCGCCTGCTCTAGAGGTAATGATTTCACTGCACGGTGAAATGCCGCAGCGAGAACCACATCGGCTTAAATCGCGACGTACTGGGTTAGATAATGGCTATGCTAAAATTCCGTTAAATATTATGGCAGATTTTTTTTGTGAAACAGGAATGATTTTAGAAGACAAATTTCAAATGAAAGAAGCCCCTCCTACACAACTTTCTGGTGTGTATGAAAATCTAAGCGCGTATGCGCAAAAGGATAAATCTGCCGCTGGAGACTGGCATGGCTCCAAGTGTTACGACCGTTACAGCTGGCTGAAGGACTTACGTAATCAGCAGCTACATTTTTCCGCTCACTACCAGCGTAGCTACATGGTGTTGGCGGCACATAAGCCTAGGATTCGCAAAGGGCAGCGAGAAAGGATAACTATCCGTGGTTAATCACCCATTTAAAAACCTAAAACAAGGCTTGGCTTTGGTATCGACCTTTGTTCTTGGCCCCTTATTATCCGCCTGCGGAGGCACCCCTGTGACTAAATTTGACTGGTTCGCTACCGAAAGTGCACCAAAAAACTATCCCATGGAAATTGTGAGCGGCTACTTTATCGCCCCTGATGGCTATTCTCTTTATATCCCGAACGAAAAAACTATTCATTACGGTTGGGGGGACATGGTTTCTTCCCACGTGGTGGGGCCCGATCTAAAATCTTTACCCAGTCGTATGGAGATTGAGTTTTTTTCTTATACTGAAAATGTCTTCTATAAGGGTGAGTTTGACTTACCCTACGATACTATTGTACGCCTGTTTAATGACGGCTATTACAGCTCCAAAGAAGAGGGGCATACCACCTATATGAGCATCATGGCTGGGGTGACGCCGGGGGGAGGGGTCGCCGTCTGGCTGTCTGGCGTGAACAAAACGACAGAAGTCTTTTTCGGCAAAGCTGAAAAAACGCAGGATATTCCCTGGACGCGAATCTATGATGGCTCAGAAATCACACGTGAGACGTTTATTCACAGAGTTTTAGAGGACGCCATTGGCATTGAAAATATCAATGGCTTAAAACAAAATGGTATTCCCTTTAAACTATGGGACAGTTACCGCGTGCACTACCCTTGGCAGCCGGTGGTTGTTGCTGATAACCCTCCCCCCTTCGTGGAAAGTATCTATTATTTCAACGGTGAAGAAGATTCTTTTCGCTATCCGCTGGATGAAGCAACTGCAAGCGCTCTGCGCCCCATTCCTCGAGAGGTTTATTATATTTGGAATAACCCAGACGGTGATACTGAGTACCCTGTCTTCAATTTCGACGAAGCAGAAATATTTGCGGCCTTTAAAAAACTATCTCCGGACCGATTAACCCCTTTGAAACTTGAGTTTCATACACGCAAAATTAATGGTATTCAAAAATTTTCCGCCCAGTTAAGCAATGAGAAAGAAGCAGTTGTTCTAGAAAAAATGACTATAGAGGACTAAATGCGTCGTTAAAACGTAAAAGGGCTGGGCGTAGCTATTTCTTTTTTTCCTCCATAAAGGCGCAGTAAAGGGAGTGCCAGTCGTGGCCAATGCAATGCTTAAAACCTTAAAAAGATGTTTATCCTTGGCAGGCACGTTGGTCTTCGCCCCTTTGCTGTCCGCCTGTGGAGTCACCCCTGTGACTAAATTTGACTGGCTGGCAACGGAAAGTGCGCCAAAAAACTACCCCATGGAAATTGTCCGTGGCAGTTTTATCTCTCCCGATGGTTATTCCCTTTATATCCCGAACGAAAAAACCATTCATTCCGGTTGGGGAAGCATGATTTCCTCCCACGTCGTGGGGTCCGATCTAAAATCTTTACCCAGTCGTATGGAGATCGAGTTTTTTTCTTATACTGAAAATGTCTTCTATAAGGGTGAGTTTGACTTACCCTACGACACCATCGTACGCCTGTTTAATGACGGCTATTACAGCTCTAAAGAGGAGGGGCGTACTACTTATGGACGGATTATGGTCGGGGTGGCACCAGGGGGTAGTGTCGCTGTTTGGTTGCTTGGGACTAATAAGAAGACCGAAGTCTTTTTTGGTAAAGCTGATAGAACGCAGGATATTCCCTGGACGCGAATTTATGACGGCTCAGAGATTACACGAGAGGAGTTTGTTCACGAAGTTTTAAATGATGCGGTTAGTATTGAAAATATCAATGCCCTAAAACAAAACGGCATCCCCTTCGAACTATGGGACAGCTACCGCGTGCATTACCCTTGGCAGCCTGTGATTATTGCTGATAATCCCCCGCCCTTTATTCATGGGATATTCTATTTCAATGGTGAGGAAGACAACTTACGTTATCCGCTGGATGAACCCGCTCCCAGTACACTACGCCCCATCCCTAGAAGGCTTTATTATATTTGGGACAATCCCGATGGTAAAGTCAGTTACCCCAAGTTCAACTTTGACGAAGCAGAAATGTTTGCAGCCTTTAAAAGGCTGTGCCCCGATGGTTTAACCCCCTTAAAACTGGAGTTTTACACGCGAAAAATTGATGGTGTCCGAAAATATGCCGTTCAGTTAAGTAATGAAGAAGAAGTGGTGGTTTTAGAGAAAATGTATATGGGCAAGGCGAGACGTTAAAATATAAGAAAATAGGGCGTGTTGATTGTTGGTACTTAGCTGCAGTTTCACGCGCATTTTCACAGCGGGCAATAGGGATACCAACAACAGTTATTATGAGCTTTAAATTAGTAAAAAAACGCTTAGCCTTAGCAGGTACTTTTGTCTTTGGTTCCTTGTTATCCGCCTGTGGAGGTGCTCCTGTGATTAAATTTGACTGGCTGGCAACGGAAAGTGCCCCCAAAAACTTTCCCATGAGAATCATCAGTGGCTTTTTTATCGCTCCCGATGGCTATTCCCTTTATATTCCCAACTCAAAGCGCATTGATTACGGCTGGGGAAGCATGGTTTCTTCCCACGTTGTGGGGCCCGATCTAAAGTCTTTACCCAGTCGTATGGAGATTGAGTTTTTCTCTTATACCGAAAATGTCTTCTATAAAGGTGAGTTTGACCTACCCTACGACACCATCGTACGCCTGTTCAATGAAGGTTATTACAGCCCCAAAGAAAAGGGGCATACTACTTATAAGCGGATTATGGCGGGAGTGACACCGGGGGGCAGTGTTGCTGTCTGGCTGCTTGGCGTGAATAAAACGACCGAAGTCTTTTTTGGTAAAGCTGAAAAAACGGAAGATATTCCCTGGGCGCGGATCATTGATAACCCGGAGATTACTCGGGAAATGTTTATTAACAAAAGCTTGAAGGATGCAATTGGCATCGAAAATATCAATACCCTAAAACAAAACGGCATCCCCTTCGAACTATGGGACAGCTACCGCGTGCATTATCCTTGGCAGCCTGTGATTATTGCTGATAATCCTCCTCCTTTCGTGGAAAGTATTCACTATTTCAATGGCGAAGAAGATTGTTTTCGCTACCCGCTGGATGAAGAGACTGCCAGTGCCCTGCGTCCCGTTCCTCGACGGGTTTTTTATATTTGGAATAACCCAGGCGGTGATACCGAGTACCCTGTCTTCAATTTCGACGAAGCAGAAACATTTGCGGCCTTTAAAAAATTATCTCCGGACCGATTAACCCCTTTGAAACTTGAGTTTCATACACGAAAAATTAATGGTATTCAAAAATTTGCCGCCCAGTTAAGCAATGAGAAAGAAGCAGTCGTTCTAGAAAAAATGACTATAGAGGACTAAATGCGTCGTTAAAACGTAAAAGGGCTGGGCGTAGCTATTTCTTTTTTTCCTCCACAAAGGCGCAGTAAAAGGAGTGCCAGTCGTAGCCAATGCAGCCCTTAACCCCTGAAAAAGCGCCACCCTCGCTGTCAATATGTAGATAGTGGGTTAATAATGGGCTTAATCTCGATATTAAGTTCAACCTTAAATGTTGGGGCCTCTTCTAGGCTGGCACTGAGTGTTACGATTTGATTGCTATTAACTCTGGGTGAGAAAAAGATGCCTGCATCTTTACCCGTTTTCGAGATTGTTCCTATTTTCTCATTACCCCCCACGATCTCATCTACTGAATAAATTACATCACTGTCATTTGAATCAATCTGTGCTGCTATTTTTTTGTCGCTCGATAAAAGTTCTAATTTATTTGTAATATCGCTGAGCACTGTTGTCGAAATAAAACCTTTAAAGTCGAAGTACTCATTCGCCTGTATCGAAATGGTTTCCGGGTATAAATATGAACATTTGAAGAGTATCTCTGTATTGGGCAGTTTTTTGCGTAGTGCACTAACAGAGTTTTCAGTCATATTAAATACACAAGAAAGATCCAGTTCCTTAAGTGAGGTAAGGGCGGCTAGTGGAATTAGTGGGTCGAGGGGATTGTCACCATCGAGCGAATAAAAGCCTGGGTTCCAGCTTAAATCTAAACTTTGCAATGAGGGAAGTGATTCCAAGCCTTTTATATCGCCAAGAAGGTTGAGGCTTAGGGTGAGTTTGTTCAAAAGTGTCAAACTACCTAGGGGCGGAATACTTTCTATATATTGGTTGCTGATATTGAGTTCTTTTAATGCAGTAAGGTTTTCCAAACCTTGCATGGATAGGATATTGAGACCCGTCGTTCGATGGGAGCAGTCGAGGGTTGTAAGTGCTGCAACGAGTTCAGCTTCGTGTTGGTCCACACAGCTTCTGAGGCCCTCATCAGTAAACCAATTCAGATCAATGGGCGTGGGTTCAATGACCACCTCAATAATCTCTGCAAAGGAGGGGGCTGCGATGGGGGTGGCGCTGAGTTGTACTTGCAGTGTTTCTAGTAGATGAGGGGGAGGCGTGTAAGTGCCGTAGGTTGAAATAAGGCCGAGGGTCTCATTGCCGCCTTCTACGCCATTAATGGCGTAAGCGAGGCTGGAGTCGTTTAACCCCCGAACATCAATAAGCGGGCTGAGCTCTATGGCCCCGCTATCGGTCACAGTTTGCGGGTCAGGGGGTGCTAATACCGTCACCTGTGATTGTAAGGTTATTTCGACGGTAGTTTGGCTGTTTAAGGTGAGGGGGTCGAGCTTGTCGACTCCCTTATAAAGTAGCTCATTGCCACTGTAGGCGTATGCAATGACAGATAAGGGAGTGTCACGGGGAACGGATAAGTTAAAAGAGGCGCTGTTATCTGCAGTACTACTTGAGGCGATTACCTCATCTTGGTCATTAACGACTTCGACACTAATTCGGTCTATTTCAACAGGGAAGCTTTCTTCTACGGAAGTGGTTTTCTGCGCCTTAACTTCTACAGCGAGATATTGTTTATTTGAGTTGCTGGGGCTTGGCTCGTTGCAGGCAAATAGGCTGAGTGTAGCGAGTACGTATATGAAAAGCTGTATGCTGCGGTTTTGGTAGTTTCGTTTGCACATGTCAGAGTTCTCCGCGAAGCCCGATGGAAAGAGTGGTGTTGCTGTAATATTCGTAGCCCAGTACTGAGCTGAGTTGCGCAAAACCATTGATACCATTAGGCATGATGAAAACAGCACCAAGCTGGGCGGTGAAGTAATCGGAGTCGCCCTCGTCGGTGCTATAGGCGATCAGGTTGGCCTGAGGATCATGAATAAAGGTCGCTTTGACATCTCTGGATTGGTCTGCAAGCTGATGTACCCAGTGGATGTTGAGTTGAGGAATAAGTACCCCCCAGGATTGGGCGAAGGGTTTACGTATCTCGACCCCGTTATTTATCGTTGTACTGTTAATTTCTTGGGCATAGGTGGATAGTTCAAATCCGGTGTTGCCTGATTCGCTATGGTTCTCGGTTTCTGTGCGCACGGCATTGAACTGGTTAAGAAGGCTTAATTCAAATGCATAGGGGAGCGACCACTGGTAATCGCTTCCAATGAATAAGCCAGTTTTTTCCGTAGAGGACTCAGTGCTCAGGCTATAGTTTTTGACGAGCGTAGGAAGGTTGATGGATATCTCACGGGTATTGTTATAATCAGTGCTCTGCAGCATAAAGGTACCATTAACAGACCAGCGCGCATTGACTTGGTGAAGGCCAAAGAGTGTCCAGTTTATAGCAGTAGAATCGGCGTTACCGCGATTGTCGGCTAGTTCGGTTTCCGAGCGTCCCAAGGTAATGGCTGCGCCCACCAAGAAGGTGTTATTAATCCGATAGTCTGCGCCAAACAGAAACTTCAAATGCATACTTTCAAAGCCGATGTCATCGACGGTTTCGTCGCGCTCTGAAAAGCTGCTGTCAAAGCTAGTAAATGTATTGGTGCGTTTGTAAAAATAATCCCAGTCACTCTTGCCGGATGAGCCAAGAAAACTATAAAGCGGAATTTGGCTTTGATAGCGGTAGGCTGATGCGCGTGTTTCATTGGGTGTTGAATTGATACCGTTGCTGGAAAGGTTGGCATTGGTTTGTGTGTCAGATTGCTCAAGGTTGCTTATATTGGCATTGGCGGAGCTGGCTTTGCTGGAGATTTGGTCATAAATACGGTTTTGATCGGCAGTGCTTGCTTCATCCAAGGCAGTACATAGTTGGAATAAATTATCCTGGGCGCTGGTGCGCTCTAGGCTGGCGATAGCGGGGCACAGTGCAGAGAAAACAGCGGCTGTTGCCTCTGATGGAGAAAGATTAGAGTTAGAGCTGGTGCCAGTGTCATCTAAGGCACGACCTTGCTCAGGAAGGTCGTTTAAAGTCACTGAAACATTAATGAATTCTGGAGCGCTAAAAACAAAGGCGGGTAGTAAAAGCAGGATGCCAGTTAACTGTATAAGAGGCCGTTGCTGTCTCCCTCTATGTGGAAGTTGAGTGATGTGTGTCTTTTTCATGCTCTAACCTTAATGTCATCGGTGTCCATAGGTCATCTTAATTGCTGTGATTGTACTCCTACAAATAGACGAAAGTGTGAACTATTTGCACCGCTGGATTAGCTGTGCTGGACGAGGGTTCTCTTTAGGGGGGGTGTGAGCTTTGGGGCTCTTTGTGTAGGAATTGCGCCACTGGGCACTCATCTCAACAAGCCAGGTTTCGGTGAAATCAGAAAAGCTTGGCGTACCGACAAAGCCTTCTATTTTACGTTGATTGATACTGCCGAATTGCTTAGCTCGTTTGGAGTTAGGGAAATACCGGGCGTAATCAAAGCTACCCAACAACATATCAGCTTCCATTCGAGCCAGTAGCTTATGGAGTTTTTCCTGTTAGCAGGGGAGTCATCAAGTAATGCCTGCTCTCTACATCGAATGCCCTGGTGCCGGTAATCGATGTAGAGGCGCTTGCTACCAGCTCTGGCGCGTACCTTACCCATGACAAATATCTCCGCTTGCCATAGGGATGCTCAGACTATTGGTATCGCGTGAAAAGTGCCCCAGATATTGTTCAATGAATTTTCATTGGTATAGAATCTTTAGTCCACCAAAAGGACGTATATAGTGCATGCCCTCCAGTAGTAATTTTTCGCCGTCTGCTTTAATAGTTCCACGGCAACAAACTCACCGTATCCTCAGCGACAGTTACATTCGGAAACTCCGTAAATACGCCTGATCTTTTTCTCCAGCTCTCGAATTTTCGCTGGTCTGGCGTCATCGGGGCGGCCTAGTGTGATTTACCATCTCGCTCCGCACGAAGCTGGCGAACCCATTTGCCCATCGTTGATTTGCCAGCACCCATCGCATCGTCGGCATCTCGAACACTGTAATTTTGATTAACAACCAGCTGGACTGATTTTAGCCTAAATAGGGGCTTAAAAGTGGCCCTTGTACGCTTGCTCATTGAACACCTATAGTATTGATGAGGTGAGCATATCAGTTGCGATGTATCTTAGTCAGGTGGTAGGTGGTCAGTCGCTTGTGAGTATTGCTGAAGCATTTAACAGGCAGCATTCCGACGACTATTGGTAAACTGAAAGTGTTAATGGATAATGATCGGAAGTTGCTTAAGAAGGCTGAGTATTTGATGGTAGAGGATTGACCGAGGAAAAAGCGTCAAAATGATACTTGACCCTTTTTCCTCTTTCTTCTTAGACATTGCAATGAGAATTGAGTCCACAACGGTTGAAAGCAATGAGCCAACCATTCATCGTATCCCAGTCAGACCGAAAGCCCATAATAACTGCAACTAATGATTTATCTTTAGTTATCTAACTTTCTAGCAAGTTAAGATTTAGTTGTGGAATCAAGGTGCAGAGAGAGGCTACCTTGACGTCAGCGCGCCAGGCCTGCCAGACGATCTTCCAGCCTGTTAAGCTGCTCCTGGATCTCTTGCAAGCTGGGCTGCGGGTTTTCCTGCTGCTCCATTTCAGCCCTCTCTTCGTCCAATACATTAACGACGATACCAATAACCATATTCAGAAAGGCAAATGCCGTAAGGAAAATAAAGCTTAAATAAAATATCCAACTCAGTGGATAGACCGACATGGTTTCATACATTACATCGGTCCAGTCCTCAAAAGTCATAACTCGAAACAATGTCAGCATGGATATACCTATATCACCCCAAAGCTCAGCATTAATCTTGGCAAAAAACAACGCACCGAAGGCGGCGTAAATATAAAAAATAATAAACATTAAAAGTAAAACATAACCAAGTTGTGGTAGTGCCTTCAGCAATGAATTCAATAGCAGGCGCAATTCAGGGATAATAGAAACCATTCTTAAAACGCGGAAAACACGCACAAGCCGCCCAACCAAAGCTATTTCCGAGTCATCTATTGGAATAAGGCTCACTATTACAATCAGGGTATCAAATACATTCCAGCCATTTTTAAAAAACTGGCTTTTGTGCTTCTCTCCAAAGAAACGAATTGTTATTTCTGTAAGAAAAATCGCCGTGATTCCCAGATCCATCCATTTGGTTAAAATAAAAAATGAATCTGGCAGGTTATATGTTTTGGCACCCACTACAAGCGCCGAAAAAACAATGACAAAAATAACAAATAGCTCAAAAACCTTATTTGAGCGGACGCGCAAAAAAACCTGCTGTAAGTTTGATGTGTCCATCTTTAGAAATACCACTCACATAATCAAAAAGTTACACCCCAGCAGATAATACTGCGTGGAAACTTTGCGTATTTAGCCTTAAGGGGAATTTGAGGTCAAGCACGGGAATAACGCTATAAATCTAGAGAGTTCATACAGATTATGAGGATAGGCACATGATAAAGCAGAGTCAGGGTTCTCTAATTATGGGGGTCACGTTTTCACTACTATTATCTTGTCCAACTTCCTATTATCCAGTTTTGGGCTTCACCCCAAAACTGTCGTTACCGGAACAGCAACGGCCAATAACAAGATCTCCCGAGTTCCGCACAAAAGACGTTCGTACATGCAACCAGGTCTACGACTCCGGAGAGCCAGCCAGTAAGTTCACTATAATGCTGGATGGCTATTTTGTTTTCCCTTTCAGACAACAAGGTCAACGCTCTCTCTTTATGATTTCGGAACTCAATACAGAGCCTGCACATTCCTCTGTCAACGCTTAACCCCTAACCTTATGGGCAGCGGCTCATGACTCAAGGTCATAACGGGTAATTACTCCTTACTAAGTAGAAGGATTGCACCTCCAATCTTTTGCCGGTTTATCTCGGCGCTCTGTCTGTCCTCGGCAATTCTTTTTAAAAGAAGATAAGGGGTCAAGTATCATATAGGATAAGGGGTCAAGTATCATATTGACGCTTTAGAAGAAATAAGAAAAAGGGGGCAAGTTGTGAGCTTATATATTAAACGAAAAAACTTAAGCCACCTACATCGTTGGAAAACCCAAAACCATCGATGTCGAAAATAGTACCAGCACCGTTCCCAGTGAAGGGCGTAATCTTTCACTGTCTGCCAATGTGATGGCGAGTGTTTATCTTCCTATCCCTCCTTTTCTTATTGTCGGGGTTGTTGTAAAAAGAGGGGAAACCTGGGCGAAGACCCTCTCCCGTCGTCAGGTTGCCTTCCACGATAAAAACGGGTCACGATAAAAACGGGTCAAGTATTGAATTAATATATTAAAAAATAAATTTAAGGACGCCTCGAAAACCTGGTGGTGATGGAAATAACTATGGGTGCCCGCTAGCGACGCTTTAGAAAAAATGTCGTCAAAACCATACCTCCTGGTTGAGTTTAATATTTGCATTTTCATTAGAATGTTTAGCTGTGGTTATAACTTGATGCATGGATGATATTAATCAATATGCCGCTTAACTTTAGCCTTATCTTTTAGCTGGTAGCCATGGTCAGGGCGGTAACGTAACGGCCGCAGTTTCTTTTGAGTCTGACATCGATATGTCGTGCAAGCTATTCTTTTCAATAGTCGATTGAAATCACCTACAGCGATGTCATAGGAGTCGCTGCTAATAGCTTAAATCTATCGGTCAGCGATCAGCCGATTGCAGCCACCTGCCAGTCACAGCCTTTAACGGCTCATCGACCACCATTGTGGTTAGCATTAGCGATTTGGATGGTGCCTGAGAGGAGCTTCTGGAGAACAGTTTTAAGGTATGAACATCATGTGATTTGCCCATAGCAAACCGAGGGGTTTGGTCACGATATGGGCACAATTTGGTCACAGAGCCAAAAATACAAAAATAGAGGGAAAGTTTTCAGTGCTTCTGCTAGGCTATATATCAAATAGAAACAATGACTTAATAGTGGTGCCCAGGAGAGGACTTGAACCTCCACGACCTTGCGATCACTAGCACCTGAAGCTAGCGTGTCTACCAATTTCACCACCTGGGCGTGATGTGCTTATCCCGAAGTCGGAACGGGCGAAATGTACGCATCTTGGGCTGAATTGTCAAATTCCCTTCATTAATTGCTAATAGTGTCCTATAAGATATTGAAATGCGGGTAGAATGGAATGCTCTTTCCCATGCGCGTCATTTGCTGCCAGCTCACTGATTTCCCCCATGCCCACTTATTCAGGCTTGAAAAAATGAAAAAATCAAAAACCTCCCACTCTGGTGTGAAAGACCCTCATGCCAAGCGTGAGGCTAAAAAGTATGAGAACCCGATTCCGAGCAGGGAGTTTATTCTTGCCCATCTGGAAAAAGCGGGCGCACCTCAGCAGCAGCGGGAAATTGCCGAGGGACTTAAGCTAACGACGGATGATCAGCTCGAAGCACTTCGGCGTCGCTTGCGGGCTATGGAGCGTGACGGCCAGGTGATTTGTCTGCGCCGTGGCGCTTATGCACCGGTGGATAAGGTGGATTTGGTGCCGGGAAGGGTTTTGGGGCATCGGGATGGTTTTGGTTTTATGGTGCCGGATGACGGCAGCGCTGATTTATTTCTATCCCCTGGGCAAATGCGCGGTGTTTTTGATGGCGACCGGGTGCTGTCTCGTGTCAAGGGTGTTGATCGTCGGGGGCGACGAGACGGGATGATCGTTGAAGTGCTTGAGCGTAACACGCAAGAGGTGGTGGGGCGTTTGCAGCGTGAGGCGGGTGCCTGTTTTGTTTTGCCGGATAATAAGCGCCTTACTCAGTCCATTTTGGTCAACAAGGAAGATTTACGCGGTGCCAAGCCCGGGCAATTTGTTGTGGTGAAGATTGAAGATCAACCCACCTTTCGCTCACCCCCCAGAGGGATGATTCAGGAGGTAATGGGCGAACACATGGCTCCGGGTATGGAAATTGAGGTGGCGATTCGTGCCCATGGTATTCCCAATGAATGGCCTCGTTCTGTAGTAAAGGACATGAAATCCTATAGTAAAGATGTGCCGGAAGCTGCAAAAGAGAAGCGCGTCGATTTGCGTGATCTCAATCTGGTTACCATTGATGGCGAGGATGCGCGAGATTTTGACGATGCGGTGTATTGTGAAAAAACCCGCAGCGGTGGCTGGCGGCTGTTGGTGGCCATTGCCGATGTTTCCCACTATGTTGTTCCTGGCTCGGCGCTAGACCAAGAGGCGGTGCATCGGGGCACCTCGGTGTATTTTCCTGAGCGGGTTATTCCCATGTTGCCGGAAGTTTTATCCAATGGCTTATGCTCCCTAAACCCCCAGGTGGATCGTTTATGTATGGTGTGCGAAATGCGCATCAGTGCCGCCGGTCGTCTTAGTCGTTATAAATTTTATGAAGGGGTGATGAACTCTAAAGCGCGCCTCACGTACACCCAGGTGGGTGCAATGTTGGAGGGTGGTGAAGCAGAAAAAGGTGGCTTTGATGCGCAGTATCCGACTATACGCCCAGGCATTGAAGAGCTGCATAATTTGTATCACGTGTTGCGTGAAAGTCGTGATCAGCGTGGCGCCATTGATTTTGATACCACCGAAACGCGTATTGTTTTTGGTGAAAGCCGCAAGATTGAAAAAATCGTGCCTGTGCACCGTAACGATGCGCATAAGATCATCGAAGAATGTATGTTATGTGCAAACGTTGCTGCAGCGCGTTTCCTTGAGAAGCATAACCTGCCGGGTTTGTTTCGCGTACATGAAGTACCCGGTGAAGAAAAGGTGACGGCCTTGCGTGAATTCCTAAACAGCATGGGGCGCTCTCTCGGAGGAAAAACAAAACCTGCCCCTGAAGATTATCAACGTTTGTTGAGTGAGCTAAAGGGAAGCACCGAGCAGGAGTTGGTGCAAACCGTAATGCTGCGATCCATGAAGCAGGCGGTGTATAGCCCAGAAAACAAGGGACATTTTGGTTTGGCTTATAGTAGCTATGCCCACTTTACTTCCCCCATTCGACGTTACCCTGATTTATTACTACACCGCGCGCTGCGTTACCTTATTCGCTCCCGTGTTGAGTCCACGAATGTAGAAAGGGTGAAAGGGGCCGAGCGCCTGGCCAAAGCTCAGCATCTTCCCTACGGTGACAAGGAGATGGTCGAACTCGGTATGCTTTTGTCCGACTCAGAGCGTCGAGCCGATGCCGCCACCCGCGATGTGGACGATTGGCTGAAGTGTGAGTTTATGCTGGATCGAGTGGGTGAAACCTACGAAGGGATTATCAGCGCCGTGACGGGCTTTGGTTTTTTCGTCCAGCTGACTGATGTGTATGTAGAGGGCTTGGTACATATCTCCAATCTGGAGAACGACTACTATCACTTTAATGCCACCAATCACAGTCTTGAGGGTGAGCACAGCGGGCGGCGGTTTCGTTTGGCGGACCCTGTGGTAGTGCGTGTTGCGGCGGTAAATCTCGATGACCGTAAAATCGATTTTGAGTTAGAGGGAAGCAGTTCCAGCAAGGAACGAAGGCGACCTTCTCGGCGCTCTAAACCTAAGGGGGAGGGCGGCAAGTCTACGCGTTCTAGCAAAGCAAATACCGCAAAGACAAGCGATAAGAGCAAGAAAAAGAGCACTAAAAAACCACGCAGAAAGACTGCTGCCAGTTCCGCAAAAAAAGGCGAGGTTGCCAGTAAAGAAAGAAAACAACCAGCGCGTAAACCGCGCGCCAAGGCATCGAGAAGTGGTAGCGCTAAAGCGACAAATACGTCTAGAACCGGCAGTGCTTCCAAAGCTACTAGCACCTCCAAAACCACGAAGAAGTCACCACGCAGATAAATTCGCTTAAGGTGAGCGGGGTGCCTTACAATCGTCTAGGCTTCTTCTTACGCCCCAAGCAGGGGGCTAGTTTTAAGAGAATTTTTCAGGTTATAAGATGGCTCCCGTAATTATTGATGTAGAGGCTTCGGGTTTTGGGCTAGGTAGTTACCCGATTGAAATTGGTGTTGTATTAAGTGATCGCACTACGCACTGTTATTTGATTAAGCCAGAACAAGGCTGGGTTCACTGGGATGCTAAAGCAGAATCACTGCATGGCATTAGTCGCGAATTGCTTATGGAAAAGGGGCAGCCCATCAGGGAGGTGGCAGAGTGCCTCAATCGCATCCTGCTTGGCCAAACGGTGTATAGCGATGCCTGGAGTTACGACGCCAGCTGGATTGGCAAGCTCTACGATGAGGCAGAGCTGTTGCAGGGTTTTAAGGTCGAATCCTTAAGAAGAATTCTAAGTGATCAACAACTTAACGTTTGGGAACCCACCCGCGCGCGAGTGGTGGAAGAGTTGGCCCTGCAGCGCCATCGGGCAAGTAGTGACGCAATGCTTATTCAGGCCGTATTTGAGCGGACATCTGCTTCCGCTCCTAAACCGTAAATCGTAAAATCTTGTGTTCGATACAAGACTTTAGCCCATATCATTTCCCTCAAGGGGTGCTCCTTCTGCTGAATAAAGCTGGCTGAAAAGTATTCAGTGTGCCGCACCTGCCGCAAAGCAAAGCTCGATACGGCTAGGTCGATTTTTTTTTCCTGTAGTGTTAAGCACGAGGCGTAACGAGGAATGGGAGCAATAAAAGAAATAATGCCTTCGATGGAGTATTTATGAAAATAGAAGTGATTGACGAGGCGTGGCAGCAGGCGCGGAGGTGTGAGTCATGCGGCATTCGAGAGCTGGTGTTGTTTGCAGACTTAAATAAAGCTGATTTCGACCTTATCCATCATCCTATTACCGAGCTGGAATTTAAAACGAACGAATACCTATTTAAAGCTGGCGATCAAGCGGACTATGTTTATACCTTACGTAGCGGCCTAATTAAGCTGGTGAAGTTCACGGACGATGGCCGACAACGAATTGTAAGGTTATTGAGTCAGGGTGATTTAGTGGGTATCGAGGCGCTTGATAATCAACCCTATGCACACTATGCCGAGGTTTTGGATACTGCCCTGGTTTGTAGGATCCCTATCGTTGAGATTGAAAGTATAAGTCAACGCAGCCCACGCCTGTATCGGCAACTAATGGCTCGTTGGTCCAAGGTGGCTATGGATGCCGACTTTTGGATTGAAGAACTTTCAAGCGGGTCGGCGCAGGCTCGTGTTGTTCATTTGCTACTATATTTGGCATCCCTGAGCAAGAAAGACGAGTTTTATTTGCCGTCCCGTGAAGATATGGGAGCCATGCTGGCCATTACTACCGAAACAGCAAGTAGAATTATTGCGCGTTTGCGAAGTGAGGGAATTCTTCGTGTATTGGGTACAAATCAGGCTTTGGCCGATGAAAGATCACTTCGCTCATTAGTTCAATAAAGAGCATTAAATCTCCCCAGAAAAGATAGCTTTGACTGCGACAATTTGCCTCACTGCTTACTTTTTCAAATTGCGTTTTATCAATTACAAAGGTTCATCCCCAAGTATAAAGTAAAAGTCATGTAGGGTTATTCTCTATATGAAAAAGGGGCCTTGCGATGATTAATCAGAGAGGTCTTAGCAGGCTGTTTGAACTCTACTGACTTGGAGTGAATCTAACAATGAAGCTAAGAAACGTGGGCGAGGGTTTGCTTTTATTGATGGCTGGGGTGGTCACAGCAAAAGATGAGAAGAAGCATCACGCGATGTATCATGGTGAACACAGCGCAGACAATAGAACTTCCTTAAACTTGCCGCCCGCGATGAAGCTGCACCAGCTGAAAAATATGCGTGCTCATCTGGCAGCAGTTCAAGAGATCGTTGTGCAGCTGGGAAAAGAAAACTTTGAAGGAGCATCGCAAATTGCCCATTAGAAATTGGGCTTAACGGGTGGAATGGAATCAATGTGTAATCGCTTTGAGAATGAAGTCTTCAAAAAGACGGGCATTGGTTTTCACAAAAGTGCCGATGAGCTAGGTGAGGTTCTGTCTAAAGGGGATATGAAAAACTCGTTAGCTGCCTTGGGAAATACCATGACTTACTGTGTTTCGTGTCATGCACAGTTTAAGCAATAATTAAATAAGGGTTGATTTTTATGAATAATATGATCAAAAAAACTTCTGCTGTTTTTGTGTTATGCCTGATGGTTGTTTCGGGTTCTGTGATGGCTGATAGCAAAGGCCTATTTATTGACTTATCGAGTGACGACCTGTTTAAGGTTAGGCGTGCATTTACCGTTGGAACGATGGTGAGAAATATACATAAGGTGCCTGTTCTCGTTAACATTAGTCTTGGTGCCACACGTTATGTCGATAGCAGTTTTCCTATTGCCGGTATGGCAAAGTTGCGTGGCGAAACCGTTCATGACCTTATGAATAAATTTATGAGCGCTGGGGGTGAGATATATGTCTGCCCAATGTGCTTGAAAGGCAACGGTGTGGATAAGGCTGACATGTTAAAGGGTATTAAGATTGGTGGTTCAAGTACGACGTTATCAAGGTTAATGGAGGATGATGTGCAGACATTAAGTTACTAGCGCGCTACATTAAATATTGATTAGCTTAGGGCGCTCTGAGTGTGAAGTGTAAGTTTATGGAGTATTCAGAGCTGCTCTGGCTAAGTTGATTGCCTCAAATATTTTCTCAGGTTATTGCTTGTTGGTTTGACCCTATTTTCATGGGGCTTTTCATTGGAAGGGCTTGGTTCTTTGTTTCAACGGCAACCTGAGTTGGGCCAAGCCTTCTTGGTCTGGATGCGCTTGGCGTAGATACATAAAAGATAAAAGCATTGTATCGCGCAAAAATTTGGACTACCCTATTAATTCCTATTCATTATAAGCTCATAACAATTTTCAATATGCCAACATCCGAGATACAGCAAAAAGCGACTTCCATGGAATTAAAAATACCACCGCCTATTTATATGGCTGCATTTCTCCTATCAATGTGGCTGCTAAAAAATAATGCACCCTTCTTTGCATGGGAGAGCAGCTTTTTCGAAATTGTGGGGATATTGTTGATGGCCATTGGCCTCCTGTTTGATGGCTGGTCATTTATAGGTTTTGTAAAATCGAAAACCACCATTAATCCCTTAAAGCCAGAAAATGCAAACAAGTTGGTGACAGATCGTTTATATCGTTTTACGCGCAACCCTATGTATCTAGGAATGGTTTTTATTCTGACGGGTTGGTGTTTTTATCTGGGGGCTTTTTCAGGCTTCTTACTTCTGCCAGCATTCGTTTTACTACTCACGAAATATCAAATAATGCCAGAGGAGCGCATACTAGAGCCTATCTTTGGTGAGGAATATTTGCGCTACAAAACTGAGGTACGGCGCTGGATATGAAAATGTAGGTCGATATTTTTAGTGGTATAGGGAGGTAGAGCGTAAGGATGCGAGCTACCTTCTTGCGCTTCTTTTTTCTTTAAATATATAAGTTTCAGCCTGCCTACTTGTCATAAATTCTTATTCTAGTTCTTTCGCCCAAATTTTGGGGCGTTGTATTCAATATCAAAACCCTATTCGGCTAAATAATAGTCCTTTCTGTTATATTCAGTTTTTTCTATTAATAAAAGCCTTTTAGTTTTAGGGTTTCTGTTAGTAAAAAATATCCTCTATCGAGCAGATACGCACTTAAGCTCTTCGCTATGCGCGCAAAATAGCTCGATTCAAACAGGGGTGTCCTCCAGCATATGCGTGCGCTCTCTTTAGTTTCCATTGAAATGCAGCGTTACGGTGCGCTCATTAACAGGGCTTCAAGAGGTGCTCGTTATAGAAAACATATCAAGGGGTGCCTAGCGCAATCAGTAACCCGATGCTAAATAGAAGTTTGCTTCACTTTTATGTGACTTTGGCAAATACGGCTCTATATTGGCATTTTGCGTACTTGTGGGCAGTCAGCAAACTGCTGATAATAAATGAAATCATCACTTACTTAACTTTTAGTGCTCTATTCAAGAATAAGTTTTAGTCAGGCGAACAACTGAATAGGCGCTAACTACATATTGAAGCCTATGCTAGGCATTTATGTAAGCTTCTGCTTTGCCCTCGGAGCATAGGCGGATATGTGTTAGTGGCACTTCTATACAGGGGGTAGCGATTAATTTGAACTGAATGAGAGAAGATAATGGATGACTTTTTGGTAATTGGTAGTGGTTTCGGGGGCAGTATTGTTGCCCATAAACTGGCCTTAAGTGGTGCAAATGTCTCACTACTGGAGCGAGGGCCATGGCGAGACAGTTTGCCAACGCGCTCTATGGGGATTGCCGATCGCGCTCCTTTCCCCCAAGGAAGTAAGCTTTATAGCCACGCCCTGAGAACTGTACATCTGCCTTTCTTGCCTAAAAAAGGACTAACAGTTAATAAAAATGGCCTGTTTGAGATGTCCTTTCAAAAAGGTTTGAACATGGTGTGCTCATCCGGTGTAGGTGGTGGTAGCCATGTTTATGGGGGCTTACATGCTAAACCCTTGCGTGACGATTATTGGGATGGACATTGTGAAGAAATTAATTCTCGTGATATGGACGCTTATTATGAGTCCGTATTATCGAGATTTGGGTCGCGCATACCGACAGAAAAAGACCAAGTGCCTAATACGACTGAAGATGTCTTTGCTGACACGCCTGAGTTAAAAAAGAGTGAAGCTACTAACCCTGCTGCGGGAATGTTATTACCAAAAGTGCCAGGGCAGCCCCAGCATGTTACCCAGAGCGACGGTGTTGAGCGAAAAGAAGTGGACTGGGGTGGGATGCACTTTCTTGGTTCGGAAGATGGCGCCAAAAGTACCTTGGACTTTGTTTATCTTGCAGAAGCAATTAATAAGGGCCTAAAAGTATTGGATCTGCATGAGGCTTTGGATATTCGACGAATTTCCGAGGGTAAAGAAAGCCGCTATGAAGTCAGTGTAAAAGATCTTCGAACTAAAAAAGTACGAGTTCTGAAAGCAAAAAAGGTCATTCTTTCTGCAGGAACACTTAACTCCCTACGCATTCTTTTCCAGAGCCGTGAATCGGGCGGCCTTCAAGGTATGCCTAACTTGGGGCGTGGTGTTGGCAGTAATGGTGATTGTTTCGGCGCATGGAAACTAAACAAACAAACTGGGAATGATACCAGTGGCTGGGTTAGCGGCGTTGAGTTTTCTGAAGACCCAATGAATCTTTGTCTTCTGTACGGGCCTATGGCGGGTATAGATCAATTAAAAGTGCCTGCTATATTGAAGCGAAAGCTGTCTGAATATGCTTCATTTACAGGTATGGGAGAAGATGTGGCCGATGGTTTAGCATACTTTACCAAGGGGCGACTGGAGATCGACTATAATGCTAGCAATAGCAGTATTTTCTCAGATTTCGATAAAGCCTTTGAAAGAATAAAAGGAATTACTGGTAATAAGGTGTCGATGTTTTCTACGCCTTTAACGGTACATCAATGTGGGGGTGCGAGAATGGCTCAAACAATAAAGGATGGAGTGGTTGCATATAACGGCGAGGTATTTGATAACCCTGGCCTTTATGTTTGTGACTCGAGTTCGTTGCCAGGGCCGGCAGGTAGTCCACCGTCAATGACGGTTGCTGCGTGGTCTTCATTTATTGGGGATCAGTTGCTAAAAAGTGGTTCAGGTTCAGCCGTAAAAAAAACGACGCGATCTAGGTCTACCTCGCGTAGCCAGCGTGCTGGCAGAAAAAAACAGACTAATTAAATAGAGATCTTGGCATAGGCGTAAATCTGCGCTTGTGCAGCGGTCTTACTAAAGCAGAGTTTAACTTATGAATGATTCTACAGATAATGTATCAATGAAAATTCCATCGCGATTTATGCTAATACTGGGTATCGGCCTGATTGTATCCATGCCTTTTGCGTATGATGTCTGGCCGGCAGGATTTCGCTGGGTAAATCCCGGTGTAAATACGCCCTATGAGCATATGATTATTGCGCTCTATTTAGGCCTAGGGATTTGTTTGATTAAAGGTTCATTTGATCCGCTAAAGAATGCAATTATTATTGATTACACCATTATATCGAGTATTTTACATGGCGCAGTCATGCTCTATGATGCGTTTGCAGTGGACAATGAAATGACTCATCTGATGGCTGATATTCCAATGATGTTTATTTTGGCTGCAGTTGCTTATCACCTTCATCCTCAGCGTTATTTAAATCGACAGATGGGTAATTGATATTCTCGGTGTTTTTTTGTGCCGCGTGAGCGGCACTTTAGTTGATAATTCGCTGCAGTCGTTTCACAAAATAATAATGAAAATGTTCTATCGTAGGGCTATAAAATGAAAAAAGATATTGATGATTTTGTTGTGATTGGTAGTGGCTTTGGCGGCTCCATTCCTGCTCAAAAGTTAGTGAAAGCTGGTTACAGCGTGACGTTGTTAGAGCGCGGGCCTTGGCGGAACTCTTTACCCGTTAAGTCCATGGGTATTAGTGATCGCGCGAGCTATCCTCACGGGTGGAAACTCTATTCCCACGTTTTACGCACATTTCACGCCGGTTATATGCCCAAGAAGGGCATGACTGTT
Source organism: Gammaproteobacteria bacterium UBA3067 (assembly GCA_002366835.1). Lineage (GTDB taxonomy): Bacteria > Pseudomonadota > Gammaproteobacteria > Pseudomonadales > UBA3067 > UBA3067. Next base: position 37,107 of record DFBZ01000018.1, on the reverse strand, counting down.
AATAAGTATGGGCTTTTTGAAGCTTTTCATCACAAGGGGCTGATTACGGCCTGTACTTCTGGTGTTGGTGGTGGCTCCCACGCCTACAGTGGTTTGCATCAGCGAGCGACGGTGCCCAATTTTTGGGATGGTTATGCTGAAGGTTTGAGTGATGAAACCATGGAACGTCACTATGTTGAGGTGATGGAGAAATTTGCTTCTCGGAAAAAGACACCCGAAGACAAGGTGCCCAATACTACCGCTGAACTATTTGCTGACAGTGAATTATTCACTGATAAAAATAATCATGATGAGCCAGCAAATGGGATTCAGTTCCCTGAAACACCGGGCCAACCAAAAATTGTTAATACGGAGGCGGGTGTTCAGCGTTGGGAGTCCAGCTATGATGATGATAGCTTTTTGGGTTCACCCTCTGGCGCGAAAAGCAGCTTGGACTTTATCTACTTGGCCGAGGCAATTAAAGATGGCTTGGTAGTTAAGGATCTTTGTCAGGTGACTAGCATCAACCGCATTGAAAATGGCGAGGGCACGCTTTACTGCGTAAAGGTGATGGATCTTGCTAATTCCATAGAGCGTGAGTTTTATAGTCGAAAAGTGATTCTTGCTGCTGGTGCGTTAAATACCAACAAGCTGCTTTTCCATAGCAGAGACGTTGCTAAAGGCTTAAGCGGTATGCCTCAGTTGGGGAAAAATATTGGCACCAACGGTGACCACGGTGGTTATTGGGCTTTGCAGGATGAAGGAAAGGATTATTCGAAGGGTTTGCCTATACATGGCCCTATCGGAATTAAGGGTGAAGAGGATACTTACACTATAGCTTGTGGTATTCCTGGTTTGCAGCATGTTCCATTGCCAGCATCCATTAAAACAAAACTTTCCGAGGGGGTTATCCTTGCCGGTATGGGGCAGGATGCTTGCGATGGTGTGGCGAGTTATAAGCAAGGCCGTCTCAGCATTGATTATGATGCATCTAATAGTAAGATATTTGATGATATTAATCGTTGTATGGATATTGCTGAGCAAAAAAGCGCTAAGAAAATTTATCGCTTGCCCATCAACTTCACCGTTCATACCTGCGGGGGCGCACACCTTGGCTCCAGTATTGAATCTGGTGTAATTAATGCAGAAGGGGAGGTTTTTGATAACCCAGGGCTGTATGTTACTGATGGCGCAGCTTTGCCTGCGTCACCCGGCGGCCCACCGTCAATGCCTATTGCTGCATGGGCTTCTCATGTTGCGGAAGGTATTATCAGTCGTGGAGAAGCTGGAAAGCGTTAAAAGTTCTGGCTCTTCTTCACTCTAGTGAGGAAGGACGAGGCGCTGTATAGCAATCTAGTCTGCTAATATACAGCGCCTTTATTGTTCGTAGTTCAAGCTTGAAGTGCGACATTGCAGGCAGAGTCTCACACACTGCTGTGTGAAGCCGAGGTTAAATTGGCTGAGCAAGTGGGGTCGCATCAATTGAAGCCTTTGAAACGATATAAGCTTTTTAAATGAGCGAAGCTTCAGTTGGTGGGCTTGTTGGTTTTTTTTTAGCTCTAGATTGATATGTCACGGTTTTCAGCATTAGCTCTTTAGGTTGAATGCTTGTGTATAAAGAACCTTGCCCTGATCATCGGTGATTTCAACGATCCATTTCCCTAGAAAGTTTTCATTGACGTATTTGCTGGAATAACAGCGCCAGTAATCCCCTCCTACCTTTATGGGTATATTTGCTATTACTTTGTCTTCATATGACCAGCGGTGGTGGATAGTTTTCCCGCTTTTGCCTCGTAATTCTGTGAACATATAAAGACGGTTTTCTGGCAGTTCGCTAAGGGTCACTTGGGAGGAGAGGGAGTCCTGGGGTTCTCTTTTGTTTATTCCCATACTGAGTTGGGCGCGTTGTAAAAAAGGCGGTAAGGCATGAATTAACTGTTTTGCCGCTGCCTGCTTGTTTTCTCCTTTTTCTTCTGTTGTTTTTGCATCGGCTGCGGTGTCGTGGTGGCCGCTGGAAACCTCTTGGGGTCTAGATGTAAGTATTTTGCCCGGCGGAGGCTGGAGGGGTAAGGAGGAGAAGGGGGTGTCAAGTTTCTTTGCGTGCTTTACATTGGTTGTCGAAACGGGAGTGGTGGGTAAGCCAGTTTTCGAATCGTTCCTATAAATTGTTGGCTCATTGAGAGCGAGAGGGGATGTTATTGGTGCGGTGGGTGTGCTCTCTGGCTTTATTGTTTGGTATAGGCCTAAGGCGAGAGCGGGGATCAATAGGGTTACGGCCAGAAGGGGGAGGAAGGGCTTTTTCTTCGGTGCTATGGGTTCCGGGGGAGTTGGTTTGTTGATGGCAATGCGAATGGTTAAATTGTCTTTGCTCATGAGTCCCTGTTTCCGGAGCCTTATCTTGTGTGTAATTTGTTCAAGTATACAACAGGTTTTAAACGAAAGCCTTATTGGAAGCCTGCTTGGGGGCTTCCTTCTTTGAGAAAAAATCTGATAAGCCTTTCCGGTGGTCGGCTTTCACGGTAGAGTTTGGCCTTTATATTACCGATCAGTCCGTACTTTGAACTCGGAATTGTTTAAAGCAGTTGAAATCTAAGGAGAGTGACAATGACTAAAGTAGCAGTAATTCTTTCAGGTTGTGGCGTATTTGATGGCGGCGAAATCCAAGAAAGCACCTTCACTCTACTCGCTTTAGATCAGGCGGGGGCAGAATACCAGTGCTTGGCTCCGAACATTAATCAAATGCATGTTATTAATCACCTCACAGGCCAAGAGACGGATGAGCAGCGTAACGTATTGGTAGAGTCAGCACGTATTGCTCGTGGCAAAGTGCTCGATCTTGTGGATGCTGTTCCTGGCGATTACGATGCGGTGATTGTGCCGGGCGGCTTCGGTGTGGCGAAAAACCTCTGTGATTTTGCCCTGAAGGGGGCGGATATGAGTGTTAATGAGCAGGTGCAGATATTTATTCAGGCTTTGCATAACGCGGGTTGCCCTGTAGGGCTTGCGTGTATATCTCCGGTGATGTCGGAGAGCTTGTTTGGAGAGGGTGTGGTGTGCACCATCGGTAATGATGAGGCGACGGCCAGCGCCATTGACGAAATGGGGGCAAGGCATCAAAACTGTGCGGCGGATGATATTGTGATTGATGAGGCCAATAAGTTAGTGACGACACCTGCCTACATGCTGGCTGAACGCATTAGCGAAGTGTCTACGGGTATTAACAAGATGGTGGGTGCGGTGCTGGCGATGGTTAAATAAGCGATTCAGCTTAGGCGTAGATTTGAGCGCTTTCTGAATCGTTATTGACACTGAAAACTAAGGGTGCGGCTATGCACCCTTAGTTTGGTATTTGCTAAAACAATACTCTCGCTTTAATAGTTCCTTCGATTTCCTTCAGTTTTTTAATCGCCAGTTCGCTGTATTCTGCATCGACATCGATGACCACATAGCCTATTTTGTCATTCGTCATCAGGTATTGGCCCAAGATGTTGATGTCGTTTGCGGAGAATATCTCGTTAATCTGGGACAAAACACCGGGGACATTTTTATGAATGTGCAGTAGGCGGTGGTTATTAGGGTGAGCCGGGAGGGTGACCTCCGGAAAGTTTACCGAGGTGGTGGTGGCACCTGTGTCGCTGTATTTTACCAGCTTGTCAGCCACTTCTTGGCCAATGTTTTCTTGTGCTTCCAAGGTGCTGCCCCCTACGTGCGGGCTGAGTATAACGTTGTCGTAGCCCCGAAGTTCAGACACAAACTCATCATCATTGCTGCGTGGTTCGGTGGGGAATACATCAATGGCCGCACCGAGTAGTTTTTGGGATTTTAAAGCTTCGCTTAGGGCTTGAATATCTACCACTGTTCCCCGTGAGGCATTGATAAGTACGCTTTTGTCTTTCATGGCTGAAAGCTGCTCAGCGGCGATCATGTTTTTGGTGGATGCCGTTTCGGGTACATGCAGGGTCACGATATCACTGATGGCGAGTAGCTCATTGAGGTTGCTCACTTGTTCGGCGTTCCCCAGCGGCAGCTTGTTCTCGATATCGCAGAATTTTACTTTCATGCCAATGGATTCCGCCATAACGCTAAGCTGAGAGCCGATATTGCCGTAGCCTACAATGCCGAGAGTTTTGCCGCGCACTTCAAAGGAATTGCTGGCAGACTTGCGCCATACGCCGCGATGGGCCAGTGCACTCTTTTCGGGAATGCCGCGCATCAGCATGATGGCTTCGGCCAGCACCAGCTCGGCAACACTGCGGGTGTTGGAGAAGGGCGCATTAAAAACAGGGACGCCTTTGAATAGCGCGGCGCCCAGGTCAACTTGATTGGTACCAATACAAAAACACCCAATCGCGATGAGCTTGTTGGCTTCAGCAAGGACTTCTTCGGTGAGCTGGGTGCGAGAGCGAATACCTACTATGTGGGCCGTGGCGAGTTTTTGCTTTAGTTCCTCATCGGGCAGGGAGGTTTTCAGGTATTCGATATTCGAATAACCGTTCGCCTTGAGTGAATCAACGGCTGAGTTGTGAACGCCTTCCAGCAGCAAGACGCGGATTTTACTTCGATCAAGGGATGTTTTTGCCATGTAAATGAGCCCAGGTTGGTAGGAATATTCTGCAGCGGGGTATAATACCATATTGAGTCGGAATTGAAGCGCCCGATCGTGCTGATAAATGTTGCGAAAGAGCCTGTTCCCGGCAACCAATATACTTGAGTAAAGAGTTAGATTTGTATGAGTAATTCGGACACCGCGGCAGTTGTTAAAGAGTTGGAAGGTTTGGTTCAAGAGGGGCGGGTGCTGACTGATGCCGACAGCCTTCAACATTATGGTTGCGACTGGACTAAACAATGGCAGCCTGATCCGCTTGCTATTGTCTTACCTAAGTCCCTTGAGGAGGTGCAAGCCCTTGTCCTCTGGGCGAATGAAAACCAGGTCTCCCTGGTGCCCTCTGGCGGGAGAACTGGGCTCAGTGGCGGTGCAGTTGCACGTAATAAAGAAGTGGTGATTGCCCTAGACTTGCTCAATGAAATCAAGGAGTTCAGCGATACCGAGCGCACAGTGCGCTGCGGTGCCGGGGTGGTAACACAGCAACTGCAAGACTTTGCCGAAGAGAAAGGTTTTTATTATCCGGTGGATTTTGCTTCCAGCGGGTCGAGCCAGATTGGCGGCAATATCAGCACCAATGCCGGTGGTATCAAGGTGATTCGCTATGGCATGACGCGTGATTGGGTGGCTGGTCTTACCGTGGTGACGGGCAAGGGGGACGTGCTATCCCTGAATAAGGGCCTGGTGAAAAATGCCACGGGTTATGATCTGCGCCACTTATTTGTCGGCGCGGAAGGTACCTTGGGTATTGTGGTGGATGCCACCATTCAGTTGGCCAGGCCACCCAAAAACCTCACTGTGTTGGTGCTGGGTACGCCGGATTTTGCCTCCATCATGCAGGTACTGAATACCTTTCAGTCTAATATGGACTTAACCGCCTTTGAATTTTTCTCCGATGTAGCTGCCTCCCATGTGGTGGCGGGTGGCAAAGTAGCGCGGCCTTTTGCCGAGCAAACGCCATACTACGCCTTGCTGGAGTTCGAAGCCGATAATGAGCAAATGCTGGATACCGCAATGTCCTTATTTGAATCCTGCGTAGAGCAGGGCTGGGTTGTGGACGGCGTAATGAGTCAGAGCGAGCGCCAGGCAGAAAATCTTTGGAAACTGCGTGAATACATCAGTGAAACCATTTCTGAATTTACGCCCTATAAGAACGATATTTCTGTCACCATTTCTCATGTGCCCGATTTTATTGCCGAGGTGGATGCCATTGTGAAGGCGCATTACCCTGATTTTGAGATCGTCTGGTTTGGTCATATTGGCGATGGCAATGTGCATCTTAATATACTTAAACCTGAGGCCTTGGCGAAGGAGGAGTTCTTTAGCCATTGTCAGAAAGTCAGCCAATGGGTGTTTGAAATCGTACAAAAATACGAGGGCAGCATCTCTGCTGAACATGGCGTGGGCTTATTAAAACAACCTTATTTGTCCTATACCCGTAGTGAAGAAGAGATTGCTTATATGAAAGCCATTAAACAGGCTTTTGATCCGAAGGGAATCATGAACCCCGGTAAGGTTTTATAAGCGTCGTGGAGAGTTGGTCTTGAGCTATTCGCATCAATTTATAAAGGGAGAAACCGCTGTCTTGCCTGTGGGGAAGGTCGTGTGTGTGGGGCGAAATTATGCCGAACACGCGAAGGAATTAAACAACCCGGTGCCAGCCTCCCCCTTGTTGTTTATCAAGCCCTCCACCAGCGTAGTGTCCATGGAAGAGGGCATTGTTTTACCTGCCTCGGGTGGGTCTTGTCATTTTGAAACAGAAATATCTGTTTTGATTGGGGATGAAATTTCAAAGCAGCCGGTGGAAAGTATTCAGGCTAAAATAGCAGGTTATGGGCTTGGTTTGGACTTGACCTTGCGTGACGTGCAAAATCAGTTGAAATCCAAGGGCCACCCTTGGGAAATTGCCAAGTCTTTTGACGGCGCCTGCCCATTGTCTGCTTTTGTTGAGGCAGACAAAGTAGGCAACCCTGAACAGCTTGGCTTGTGTGCCAAGGTAAATGGTGAATTGCGTCAAAAGGGATTTGCCCTTGAAATGATAAGCTCTATATTGCCTTTGATCTCTACAATCTCTTATCATTTTACCTTGTTGCCAGGCGATGTGGTGATGACGGGCACACCCGCAGGTGTTGGTCCTTTGCAGGCTAAAGATGTTTTATTTTTACAATTATTACTAAGAGGTGCTGATGATGCCGATAAATGTCTGGCTGAATTTGACGCCTGTGTTGCAAGTTAATGTCGCAGGTTAATGTTGTTGTATGAATAATATTAAAAGTATTGGAGTGGCAACCCGGAATAGTTACCACGATTTATTAATTGCTTTTGTAACGGCTTCCAGTGCCTGGGCTTGTTTGTTCTTGGACACAAACTCCAGCTTATTATTGCAGAATTTTATGGGGGTTTGTGCCTGGGCAGTATTGCTTTTTTTTCTTCTATTTGAAACGCGCCTTGTTCAGGCTCAAATTCTTGTGGCTGTGGCGTTTGCCACAGCTGGGGAATATTTTTCTTCTGTGTATATGGAAGGCTATACCTATCGTTTGAGCAATGTGCCTGCCTTTGTGCCGCCGGGACATGGTTTGGTTTACCTGACAGCAGTGGCTTTGGGGCGTTCACCATTATTCACGCAATATCGCTCATGGGTGCTGTATTTTGCCATCATAAGTGGTTCCATTTGGGCATTATGGGGTGTTTTATATGCACCACAAAAAGATGTTTATGGTGGCTTGTTGTTTCTGATTTTCCTGGTGGTGTTATATTTTGGCCGTTCCACCATGGTTTATCTTGGCGCTTACTACATCACCTCTTATCTTGAGTGGGTGGGTACATTGGTGGGAACTTGGCAGTGGACAGCCATCGACCCTATTTTTGGTTTGACGCAAGGTAACCCTCCCAGTGGCGTGGCCACCTGGTATTGCTTGGTGGATGCTATTGCTCTTTCCTGCGCACCACTTGTATTGAAATGTTTTAATACTGTTTCTCACTGGTCTTTGATCAAAACCTTTGCGGCTTGGGAGGAAAAGTTATTTGAATTTGCCTGTGAGCGAATTCAATCACTTTATAATCTTTTTGTACCTCATGTCCCGATGCTATTTATTCCAGAAAACGGCATTGATTTTGAACGTTTGAAGTCTTTTAAGCGTCCCCAGTAAACTTTATATCAGCAGGACTTAAAATAATGAAAAAAAATGCGTCTTTATCCCTCTTTCTATCTCTGTGTTTTCTATTCTCTTTGCCCGCTTTAGCAGGAAGCTTGAACTTTAAAAAAGACCTTCATTTTGAGGCCAAGGCAGAAGTTTTTATTCAAGAAGGAAAAACCTATCGTTCTCGAAATGAGCTCAATATGGAGCAGGGGCGTTGTGTATTAGAGGCTAAAACTTCAGGCGATCATGTGATTAAGCAAGGAGCATCTCTGCCGGTGACGCAGATTATTTCTCAGATTGAAGTGCAAAAAGTGACGCTAAAACTTGGTGGGGGCGCAGTAAAAGAATACGAGTTGTTTTGTGAAATCCCCGAGTTTCCGAGTCAGGAAAACCTGCGCGCTATTGTATTGAAGAGAATCCATGAGGATAAGGAATGGACGCAACGTTACAATCAAATGGATGATGAGGAGAAGGCTAAGTCTTTGCGGATTTTTATGGGCAGGGCGGCAAATCAGATTCTTGATGAGGAATTTGATTTTATTATGTCGGGTATTGCTTATCTGGAGTTCTAATTGAATTAGTCCTGCCTTCTTCTGGATTTTTCTATACCCAGTCAATGCGATCTAAAATTATTTTCGCGCAACGCAGGTGTTCTGCCAGCTTTAGTTTTCCTGGTGGCAAGGGCTTTTTTTGATCCCAATCTGAAAAAGGGGTTAGATACTTTTCTGCCACCAGTCTTTCCAGGTTGCGGCTAATTTTATCTTCCCCTTTTTTTCGCCTCAGTTCTATCACTCCTACTGCGCATTGGGCACTGAGGGCTTCGTAAAGCATGGATACGCTGTCTTGGCTTACCCAGCAGTAACTTGCTTCTGCCAGTTGATCTACAAGCCAATTGGGAGGTGTGCCTCTCCAATCTATGATTTCGAGATTGCTGATTTTTTCTCCCGAATCAATAAAATCTTCTGGAGTGCGGCGTGAGGTGGACAGTTGCCAATGAAACTCCTTCTGGGCGCTGCAAATGCTCTTTATTTGTCGCCATGCATTATCATTATCCCAAATATTGCGTTTATCGGGGCCGCCGATAAGAATAATCCCTTTGTCGGCTTGCTTGCTGCTGATTTTAGCGGGTGCCAGGGCACCTTCGGTGGGGATGATAAATGGGCGTGTTTTTGGCTGGTCGTGTTTCGGTATCAGGGCAAAATCAAAGCATCGGCTGGGCAGACTGGGTTTCATTAATACAACACTGTGGCCGCCATGTTTTTGCCGTGCTCTAATTAGTGGCAGGTGTGTTGTATGCCCTGCTCCAATTAGAAGATGGGGTGTAGAGTTTTTGCTGAGAGAGGTGCAGGTTGCCTGGCTTTGTCGCAGGCGTTGAAATAGAGAGCCGTGCAGCGCAATCGTTTCGACCCTCAGCATAGTGTAGCTTCGTAAACCTTGAATAAGCCCCTGGCTTTGTTTTTCATGGCCGGGTTTTCCATCGGTAAAGAGCCAGATAATCAACGGTGTATTGGGCATAGGTTGGGGGCTGTTATTGTTTAAGGGTGGAGCGTATTCTAACAGTTAAACTTAGAAGCCGCAGTTGGCCGGCTTAGACTGGAAGTTTACACTGCTATAGTCCGTTATTTTAAAAATAGAGTCTTACCTGTTGGGTGAGCTTGCCTCGCAAAGTGTACTATTGAGCTTAATAAGGGCGTTCTTAAGCGAGTCCCGCTCTGGTTTCTAGGTTAAGTTTTTATAAGGTGTCGTTAAGCATGAAGGCAGTGGTTCAGCGTGTTCAGCACGCATCGGTGGAAGTGGGCGGGCAAATTGTTGGTGAAATAGGCCGGGGTTTACTGGTGTTGCTGGGCGTGGCGAAAAATGATAATCAAACAGTGGCGGATAAACTGCTCAATAAAGTGTTGGACTACCGTATATTCCCCGATGCGGACGATAAAATGAATCTTAGCCTGAAAAATATTGGTGGAGAGCTGTTGGTGGTGTCCCAGTTTACGCTGGTGGCCGATACCAATAAGGGCTTACGTCCAAGCTTTAGCGCTGCCGCGTCACCGGAATTGGGGCGCGAATTATATGAGTACTGGGTCAAAGAGGCGGAAAAAAGTATAAAGAATGTCGCGACAGGGCAGTTTGGCAGTGATATGCAGGTTTCTCTGCAGAATGATGGGCCGGTGACGTTTATTTTGGAGGCTTGAGTAGGGGTTTAAATAAGACAGGCCGCCCCGAAACAAAAGATATTTTTTCGGGGCAGCCTGTTCCAGAAATAAATAATTAGAATGCGTAAACGAGTGTCACGGCCGTTTCAGTATCCGTTTCTTCCGTTCCCTCTGGTACTTCTGAGGTATTCTTTATGGTCAACGAGGCCTTCATCGCCAAGCTGCCGTTAATCTGTGCCTTTACTGAGGTAATAGACTTGGTGATGGTGATGTCTTCACCGATTTCAGAAACGAGTGATTGTTGGAAATTAGAGGTTTTGCTGAGCGCGAGAAAATATTTGCCGCCAACACGAATCATGGCCTCATCGACAGAGTCGCCACTATCCAGTTCGTTAATACGATAACCAGGGCCGATTTCCACATCTAGTGTCTGGTCATCACTGTTAATCAGGCGGCGGCCATAACCAGCAGCGAGGCTGACTTGATAATCGAAGCCACTAAAGCGGTCATCGTCGTAGGTGCCAACCAGAAATGCTGAATCAAATTCGTTGAATTTATAGCTGGTCTTACCTGAAAGGATATATTTTTCGGCTGACCTGATGTCATCTGCAGAGGCATTAAGGGCTTCCGCATGAATGTTGTGACGCCAGCTTTCTTGTTCGTCATTCAGATCCATTTTAGCGCTGATGTTTTGAGTTTCGGTATTACCATCGGTGATGACCATCCCTAACTCAGCCTCTCCTTTCCACCCGAGTGGGGCGGCTAAGGAAGTAAGAGGGTATGTGGCAATTAATAAGCCGCAGATCAGTGATTTTTTCATAGTGAGCTCCATGGTAGAAGATTAGAATCGCTTTAAAGTGCGCTGGCGATGCCTATAGTGGGTGTGATTCGTGGGGCATTTTACGGTGCTTTCACAATCAAGTTAAGCATCAGGGATTAAAAAGTTGTAAAGTGGCCCAGAATGCCTGGAAGAAAAGTGCAGTATAAAGTTATCGATCGCTGTCTTGGAAGATGATCTCGCGTAGGCTGAGTTGATTCCTTGCTGGTTTGAAGGAGCTGTCGGATATGAGTGATTTAGAGGTTCTGCAGTATCCAAGAAATGAACTAAAGCTGGATACGCAGGTCATTTATGACTCAAAGAGATAGCGAAGCTTCATTAACTCTTTGAAGTGGTCGAAGAGGCGGTATTGGAAGTAGATGCTATGGTGAAAAAGAGAGGAATAAAACCCTTGAATGAGCGTAAAAAAACTCTATTGCCGGGGTTATTCTATAACCCCAAAAATTATCGAACCATTCTGGGACTTGAATCCGCCAGATAATATCCATAGCTTGGAAAGGTGGATGAATGAGAATGATTTTTCTATTTATCAATATGTGAAGTGTGGCGTTATTCTGATTTCCGAAAAAGACACAATTCTTGATCGAGCGTCTATGTTGGCGAGTGGCCAGCAAGTAGGCGACAAATAAGTGTTATTGAAACAAAAGGCACTAGCCACTTTGTGAGTCTGGATGACCCTTATGCGGTTCCCGTTCTCAGTAGAAATAAGAATATAAAATTAAAGCGGATTGCTTAGCGGTTATTTTTTAGCGCTATAGGGTGCAACTCTCTTGGATTGCATAGGCTTAAGCATCGCTATGATTATGGAGTAATTCTTTTACTCTCCCTAGCAATGCTCGTATTTTTATAGGTTTTGTTAATTGCTTTGAATGAAGCTGGTGGTTGCTGTCGTCTATTTTATGTTCATCATCAAACCCACTCATTAACTGAATAATGATTTTTGGGTTATATTGTTGAATGTTTTTTGCAAGTTGGTAACCATTGGTTTTGGGCATGATGATGTCGCTAAGAACCAAATCTATTTTTTGGCTTTTGACAATTTTCATTGCATCTTCTGCGTTTTCTGCACAATAGGTCTGATACCCTTGTTTGCTTAATACTTCATTGATGAGTTCAAGCAATGCTATTTCATCGTCTACGATTAAAATAGCTGCGTTGCCTGATAGGGTTTCATTGGATTTAAGCGAGTTTTCTTCTTTTTTGTTGGTGTTGCTTGATTGCGCTACGGGAAAATAAAGTGAAAAGCGGGAGCCATAGTTTGGCTCAGAATAAACTTTAATTGCACCGAAGCTTCTCTCCATAAAACCATAAACCTGGCTCAGGCCCAGACCCGTTCCCCTTTCTCCCTTGGTGGAGAAAAAAGGATCAAAGATTTTATTTTGCATTTCTTTGTCCATACCAATTCCGGTATCGGCAATGCTGAGTACGATATAGTCGCCACTTGTAAGGCGGAGTGCTCCGGCATCCTGGCTAAGCAGCTCTTGAGAGCGTGTTTTGATGCTAATACGTCCTCCATCGGGCATGGCATGCATGGCATTAATGCATATATTCAAAATGGCATCTTCCAACTCACCTAAATTAACATTGATCGCTTTTATATTTTCATCCAGTTCCAACTTTAGCTGAATGCGAGCAGTAAGGGTTTTTTCAAGCATTCCTTGCTGGGATATGAGCAGCTGGTTAACATTGATAGGTTCTGATTGAGAGGGTTTTTGCCGAGAATAAGAGAGCAGCTTTTGGGTGAGCATTGCGCCACGTTCTGCGGCGTGTTGTACCTGTTGCAGAAAATTCTTTTGTTCGGGGTTTTCAGAGAGGGTTGGCTCTAACAGTTCACAATAGCCAAGAATAACACCGAGCATGTTGTTGTAGTCATGCGCAATGCCGCCGGTTAGTTTCCCCAGGGCATCCATTTTCTGGCTGCGTTGTAGCATTTCTTGCTGGAGCTTCCTATCTGTCAGGTCTTGGCCTGAGCCGACAAAACGCCGTTGACCATCGGACGTTTGCGGTAGCTCTACCACGGTCAGGTGAAAGGGAAACACTTCACCATTTTTTCTTTTTGCGTTGACTTCTCTTCCTGTGCCGATAATTACGGGGAGTGATGTTTTGTAATAATTATCTAAATAGCGATCATGCTGCTGGGCATGCTTCTCTTCCACCAGCAGGCTTACATTTTTGCCAATAATTTCTTTCTCGCTGTAACCAAACATTGTTCTACCCGCGGCGTTAAAGTGTCGGACGATGCCTGATTGGTCAATAATGATCACCGCGTCGGCGAGATTATCTAAGGTGAGTGCTTGTAAGGCTTGTTCCTCCTTGAGTTTTTCTTCCGCCAATTTACGACTGGAAATATCTCTGCCTTCCCACACTAGCAGGTTGATAGCTCCCTGTTCATCCCTGATAGGGTGCAAGCCAAATTCGATCCAAATCGGCCCATCAAGGGTTTGCATTTTCATGTCTTGATTAATCTGTAAACCTTTTGCAGCAGAAAGGCAGGCGTCTTTGACTTGTTGCTGAATGTGTTTGTCGTAATTAAACCAGAAGCTATTCCACAGACGTTGATTCAGAACGTGTTGAGTGTTCAGTCCGCACAGGCTGAGCGGTTTTTTGTTTACAAAGGTGATAGCGCCTTCAGGGCTGAGTGTGGCGACCATGCTGTGCATGTCCCCCATAACCTGTTGTAACCTATTGTGGCTTTCAGCAATTTCTTTGCGTAAGCGATAAGCTTCGGTTACGTCATTAAATACCAGTATCATTCCCAGGATGTTGTCGTCTCCGTTGTGTATGGGGGCGGCAGAGTCGGCGATTTGGTATTCCTGTCCATCCTTGGCAATAAGGGTTGTATGGTTGCTGAGGTAAACGATTTCACCGGTAGACAGTACCTTGTCCACGGGGTTTAACATGGGTTCACGGGTGGTGGCATCGACGATATTGAAAATTTCACGAACGGGTTTGCCTTTTGCTTCGGTAATGGGCCATCCGGTGAGCTTTTCCGCAATGGGGTTCAGGCGGGAAATATTTCCGGATGAGTCGGTGACGATGACACCATCGCCAATGCTATTTAAGGTGATGGCGAGGTTTTGCTCTCGCTGTATCAGGGTGTCTTGGCTTTCCTGGAGGCTGCTAATTAGTTGGCTGTTATCCAGGGCGATAGCGGCTTCGGCAGTGAGAGCCTGAAGTAGCAGTACCTGCTCATCACTGAATACGCCGGGGATAAGGGCATTTTCAAGATATATCAGGCCGAGGGTGCGCTCCTGGGCAATCAGGGGCAGAGTAAGCACGGATTTAAGTTGATAATGTTGAACCGCCCGGCTATGACAGAAGTCTCCCTCGTGGGCAGCATTCTTAAGTACCACTGGGGACTTGCTGCGCAGGGTGTAGCGGGCAATTTCAACGCATAGGTTTTCCGCTGTATTTATTTCTTGGTTTACGCGTGTGGTTTCAAGGCTTGCATTTTTTCGCCCACGCACGCGAACGGTGAGCTTGTTATCTTCGTGGGTGATTAGGTAAGCATTTTTGGCCCCGATGCGGGCCATAATGGAGGATAATATTTTAAGCAGGAGGGAGTCGTAATCACGCTCCTTCATGATATTTTGCGTGGCTTCAATGAGGAAGGTACTATCCAGAATTTTATCTGATGATTCCTCCGAGGGTATGCTTTGAAGCCTTGTTCGGTTTATGGCTATGGGTGGTGTTAGCTGAAAACGCTGGTTTAACACGTTTACAAAAAGATCTGCGTGACATTGCTTGTAAAGGGAAATAGCCTGGTTTAGATATAATTTACTGCTATGGTGTTTGTGTGAATCGAGAACCGTGCCGAGGCGTTGATAAATGTACGCTTCGTGGAAATGCTCACCAGACTCATGGTGGAGGTCTATTGCGTTCCAATACACTTCGCGTAATTCATTCAAATTATTGGTGCGGAGCGCGGTGGCCTCTGCCCTCATCAGGGCTAGATAGGGTTTCATAATCGGCCCATATTTTGCCCATGAGCTGACTTGTTCTAATTGTGCTTCGGCATCAGGATTGTTTCCCGTTTGCAGGCCGCTAAGGTAGCGGTATACCACCCATAGCCGTTCGATCAGTGTTCCAGGCAGCGCTTCTAAAAATGCCTGGGCACTTATTAGGTCGGCCTCCGCCTCTTCATAGTGGCCGCCATAATAGGACAGCATGGCGCGATAGGTGTAGAAATTGCCCAAGGCCGCAAAGTGTTGTCCTTCTTGCCATTGAAGCACCTTTTTAGTCGCTATCTGGTGGTGCTGGTCGGACAGGGGTTCTCCCCACAAGGGGGCTAGCGCCAGTTTGATTGCATGGCATATCTCCAAAGGCAGGGAAATGTTGTATCTTTCACAATATTCCAAACCCTCATTGATTTGATGCTTCAACTCTTCAATATCTGCGCCCTTAGTTAGCTGATACCAAACAAGAGGCATGTAGGACAGACCGGTATAACTGAGTTCGCCGGCACGCAATCCATGCTGGATAGTGGTATGGCATAGCTTCTGAAGCTCGCTGAGTGAGCGTGTATGGTGCATGGTTAACCAGAGCCCCGTGGTCATCCCGCGAATAGAGCTAAAGTTATAGGGGGCTTCTTTTGCTTCTTCAAGAAACTGGGTTTCGTAGCAGTGAGACAGCGCATACTCTTGCTGAAAATGAAAATAAGTGCCCACTACGCCGAGTGGGTGACTGCTGGAGTCGCTTTTACCATATCGCAGCGCAAGTTTCAGGGCGCGCATACTAGCGAGGAAAAATAAACTCACCTGCCCAGAAAGATAGAACGTGGCAAGAAGCTCAGTGTATAAATCAAGCTCGATTAATATTTTTCGGTCTGTGGCGGCCTGCAGTTTGCGATATTCTGCTATGCATTCTATGCGTTGTAATGTTTTAACGTGATTGGCTGTCTCCATTGCTATTGCTTCTTCATTATCAGGCAGCGGGTGTCCTAGTAAAAGGCAGCACTTTTTTCCAAGCATTATGCTTTCTTCCACTTGACCGAGTGAGGCGATGGCAATTGTTTGCTCAAGTAAGCAGTCTGCCCGGTCTAAATCATTTTGCGCCTGTTTTAATGCGATATTAATGATGTCATTTGCATTTTCTTGTTCTCCGATGAGAAGCGCTGCGCGGGCACGGTTTTTATATAGACGGAGCATAAAGTCGTAACGCTTGAGCCAGTCGTCCATGTTGCAAAGGCCTGCACTTTCGGAAAAATAGTAGTTCGCTGCGCTATGTGCCAGAGCATACAGAGCGGCCTCGCCGGCTAAAGAGTTGAAGTATGCTTCTTCAACTCTTTTGTCTTCACTCTGAACTCTTTCCCTACTCTTTTTTAAGTGCCCAGCAATGGCGTAAAGTAATTTCCCTTGTTCATGAACGTGTTCCGAGTCTTTGTTTTCACCGAGTTGATGGATAAGTAACTGCGAGATTTTTTTGTGAATTTTTTTTTCTTCATGGGGACTGAGTAACTTTGCTGCAGCCATCTGAAGTTGATCGTGAAAGAAATACAGCTCAGACTTATCTTTTAATAGGAAGCGTTGGGAGAAAGCGTCGGCAAGCTGCTGCAATAATTCACTGAGGCTTGTTTCAAGAAGTTCCGCCAAATCCGTGGCTTTAAATCGCGCCCCCAGCAGGGCCGCATGGGCTAATAGGTTTTGGGCTTTGGGGGGCAGAAGGGACAGTTTTTCTGTAAATAAGGCCAAGGCGCTGTCGGGCAGTTCCAGCTGTGCCAAATCTATGTCTTTCCAGTGCCATAGGCCATCATCGCCGTAATGAATTCCGTCTCTCTGGTGAAGCCAGCGCAAGCTTTCACTCACTAGAAGCGGGTTACCGCCGGAGGTAGTGTAGATGGCGTCGGTGATGCCAGTAGTGTCTGAGGGTTCGCTATTGAGCATATAGGCCGTTATTTCGTTGACGGCCACTTTGTCTAGCTCTGGCAACTCAAAGTCCAGAAAGGCTGTTTGGTTTTTGGTTAATAACTTTTTCGTGAGCTGGATACGGTGACGGGCATTCACTTCATTACTGCGAAAGGCCAGGATAAGCAGAATATAGGGGTGCTCTTCTGGGTTGGAAACGATTAATTCCAGCAGGTCGAGGGTTGCATCATCACACCATTGCAGGTCGTCCACACATAAAACGAGCGGATGTTTTTTTTGCGCGAGGCAGCTGAGGAAGCGACAAAATAGGTTATTAAAGCGATTGCGCGCCTCGGTTGGAGGCAGTGGCGTAACATCGGGTTGAGGGCCAAGCAGCAATAGCAGCTCAGGGATCACGGCTGTGAGTAATTGGCCGTTTATTCCAAGAACATCCAGAATCTCGCTTCTCCAGGTTTCGAGTTGCTCGGTGGTTTCGGTGAGCATTTGGCGAACCAGTGTTCCAATGGCCTGGGTAAGGGTGTCATAAGGTTGGTGCTGTGAAAACTGGTTGTATTTGCCCCTTGCAAACAGTCCACGTTGCATCAGTATGGGGGCTTCCAGTTCTTGTACCAAGCGTGACTTTCCTATGCCCGTGAGGCCAGAAATATAGGCGACACCAAGCTGGCCATTGCACACCTGCTGATAGAGGTCGAGCAACTGTTGCTTCTCATGCTGGCGTCCCACCAAGATGGAAAGTGGCGCAATTTCCTGGCTGAAATCGTGCCTTTTTAAGGGAAACGCGGATGTGTCATTCAGGGATAGTCTGTCTTGGCAGGTAAGCAGGTCTTTTTTTATCCCTGTGGCGCTCTGGTAACGTTTCTCGGTTTGTTTTTCCAGTAGGGTGGTAATGATATTGCTGAGGGATGCAGGGCATTCGGGCTGACGTTTATCGAGGGCCAGGGGTATTTCAGCCAGGTGAGAGTGGGCAATCTCCAGTGCTTGATCTGAAATAAAGGGTGGCCGCCCGGCGATACAGCGATAAAGCACGCAGCCGAGGGAGTAAAAGTCGCTTCTGTGGTCTATTTCGATATGTATACGGCTGCATTGTTCTGGTGACTGGTAGGGTAGGGATCCTCTGCAGTGATCGGGATCGTTGGGTTGGTGAGTCAGTTGTTTGGGTGTGCGCGTTTCTATGTCATCAAGAAGGGCAAGGGCGCCGGAGGCTTGTGAGTAAAGGATGTTGTTAGGCTTGATACCCTTATGCACCCAAGTTTTCGCATGTCGGTTTTCCAGCTGTTCGCACAGGGAGATGCCAAGCTGGAGAGTTTGCTCAGGGCTAAGCGTTCCCTCACTTTCAAGGTATTCGCCCAATGTTGGTAGTTCTTGGAAGGGTTGCTTAAGAATGACAGTGTTGGTGTCTTCAATCAGCTCTGGGAGCTGAAGCCCTTTAATGTCTAGCTGTTCGAGGTATGAAAGCTGTTGGCGGAGGTGTTCGAGCAGTGTGGCATCAAAAAACTGGGGTTTAATAACTTTAAAGCGATAGAGGGTCTTTTCGTCCGAAGGGAGGTAGGCAGTATATATATCGGCGTTAAGGCTTGAACCCAGTTTTTTCTTGAAGATGAAATCCATTTTGTTTCTTCTCGAATATTTTCTTTAAGTTATCCGAGAGTGAGCCGACAGTACAAGTGAAAAAGTGCCAAAATGTGCGCGTTGAAACACTCCTGAGACTGTCTGATTATTATCTTATTGTGGGGTAAACAGATTTAGGGAGTGCTTTCCTGGCTGCTTTTAGCTCCAATTCGACTTTCTGTGCCAGTGACGAGTTTTTTAATATTTTCGTGGTGCCTGAAAATCAAAAATACACTCATGGCCAGGATGGGATAGAAAATTTGCTCCATGTATAAGTGGACAATCAAAGGTGCCAGTGCCCAGCTAATCAGTGCTGACAATGACGATATTCGACTTAGTACCGCTACGATAAGCCAAATTAACATAACTGCCAGGCCAATCGGCCAAGCGAGTGTTGTAATAACGCCCAGTGCGGTGGCAACCCCTTTCCCACCTTCAAAATTAAAAAAAATAGGGAATAGATGACCAAGAAAAGCGCAGAAACCCATCATGGCAAGGATGTAGTCATCTTTTAATAACCACCTGCCTATCAGTACAGGAATAACGCCTTTAGCAATATCGCCAGCCAAGGTAAGCAGTGCGGGCACCTTGCCAGCTATGCGTAATACATTGGTGGTGCCGGGGTTATTCGAGCCTTCGCTACGAGGGTCTGGATAAGCAAACACCCGGCATACCAGAATTGCGGTAGAGACAGAGCCCACCAAATAAGCGAAAATGCACAGCCCAATAGATGAAAGAGTTAAAGGGAGTTCCACATTGATTCCTCAAGAAAATAGGGGTGAATTAAGCGGGCTAGAGTACCCTATTCATCGTCGCGAACACAATTCGGGCGCTGTGGGTCAATCGTTGTAAGGAAGAAGGGGTTGTATGGATATTGTTTATATTCGAGAGTTACAAGTGCAAACCGTTATCGGTATTTTTGACTGGGAACGCGAGATCAAACAGGTGGTGAGCATTGATCTGGAATTGGCTTGCGATATTCGTCGCGCAGCGCAGAGCGATGCCATCGAAGATGCGCTGGATTATAAAGCGGTATCCAAACGGATTATTGCTTATGTCGAAAAAAGTGAATTTCAGTTAGTGGAAACCTTGGCGGAACGTATTGCTGACATTGTTCTGAATGAGTTTAGTGTGCCCTGGGTGAGGCTTCGTTTGGGTAAGCCTGGCGCCGTTAAAGGTTCAAGAGATGTTGGGGTGGAAATTGAGCGGGGTTGTCGTGAAGGGGATTGTCGTAAACAAGGGGAGCCTTCTTAATGGCAGAGGTCTTTCTTAGCCTGGGAAGCAATATTCACCGGGAGCGTTATATCACCGCCGCTTTGGATGGTTTGGCCGAAAGGTTCGGTGATATAAGGTGCTCCTCTGTTTATGAAAGTGAAGCCGTGGGTTTTGACGGTGATCACTTTTATAATCTCGTTGTGGCGATTAAAACTTACTTGTCGGTGGGCGCGCTTTCGAAAACCTTGCGACAGTTGGAAGAAGAGAATGACAGGAATAGGGAAGCATCACGTTTTAGTGCACGAACCCTGGATGTGGATATTCTGAGTTATGATCAAAGCAAAGGCGTGGTGGATGGTATTCTCTTGCCTCGAGAAGAGATTCTTCAAAATGCTTTTGTGTTAAAGCCTTTAGCAGAGTTGGCGCCAGATCACTGCCATCTACTAGAGGGTAAAACTTATGCGGCACTTTGGCAGAACTTCGATCAGAGCTCGCAGCGCCTTTGGCGTGTGCCGTTTGTATGGCGGGGGCGCAACTTAGGCACCTCAGCGAGTTAGTCTGCCCCCATCTACCGCGATAATTTGCCCGCTGATAAAGGGTGCGTCTTGGGCGAGAAAAGCAACAGTCTTGGCTATATCTCTTGGTTGCCCTCGGCGTTCCAGGCAGGTGCGCTGAATAATTTCTTGCTGAAGTTGGCTCTGTTTACTGCCGTTCTGCGTATCAGTTTCCGGCCAAAGAATGGCGCCGGGTGAAACACCATTTACACGAATATCTGGCCCTAGTTCCAGCGCGAGGGACTGGGTCATTGCCACTAGGCCTGCTTTAGCAATACAGTAAATGGGGTGGTTCTTCAGCGGGTGTTGGGCATAAATATCGATAATATTTACAATGCAGCCCTGTTGTTTTTGCAAAGCAGGCACGAGTTTTTGTGATAGAAAAAAAGCCCCTTTCAGGTTGCTGGACATCAACTCTTCCCAGTCGGCTTCTTGGGCCTGTAGAACGGGGGTGGGGTAAAAGCTGGACGCGTTATTCACTAGTAGATTGAGCTTTCCCCAAGCTTGTGTCGCGTTATGAGCGAGACCTTCAATATCCTTCAGGTCATTGAGTGTCGCCTTATGGAGCACGCAGGACTTGGGGCGCTGGGCGTTGAGTGACTCCGACAGTTGGCGCGCTTCTTTTTCCGCATGGAGATAGTGCAGAATAATATTAAAACCGCGCTGGTGCAGGGTGGCGCATATTTCAGCGCCGATACGCTTTGCGCCGCCGGTGACTAGTGCGACCGGATGGTCATTCTGTTGCGTCATGATTATTGTCTCGCATATTTTTTACAGCACCTACACGTTGCTGGTGAATGGCATCACCGAGTTTCTTGCCGCTGTAGCCGGCATTTATTAGCGCTTGCGTATCTATTTGATTACTCGCAGTCAGCGCATCGACAAAGTACTGGGCCTGGGGGTAGGGCCTTTCTTCAAAACCTCTTCGGCCCCGGGCATCGGCTTCGCAAGCAATGAGAAATTTATCCAGGTTTTCGCGCTGCCGGTAGGCATTGAGGTTTTCCAGTGTTTTAACCAGCGTGGCAGGTTTTAGGCTTAATGCACGGTGGCAGTGGGTATGATAACGGGCAACTTGCTTGGCAAGCTTGCTATAGTTTTTTGGTACCCGCAAGCGCTGGGCGAGCGTCTCAATTAAAGCGACACTGCGCTCTTCATGGCCAATATGCTGAGGCCAATCTTGTGGTGGTGTATTTCCTTTTCCCAGGTCGTGGGTGAGCACGGCGAAGCGAATAATGGGGCAGTTGCTGAGTTGAGCTGCTTGAGTGAGGCTCATTAAAGTATGAAGGCCGGTATCTATTTCAGGATGATGGGCTTCCGGTTGTGGAACGCCAAAAAGGCAGTCTATCTCGGGGAAAAGTTTTTCCAATGCGCCGCAGCTTCGCAACACTTCAAAAAAACGGGCGGGGTTTTTAGTGCACAGCGCGCGTTGGGTTTCGCTCCACACCCGTTCAGCAGAGAGATACTGTAGTTCGTCATCGGTCGTCATTTGCTTCATCAGCACCATTGTCTCATCGGCGATATGAAAGCCCAAATGGCTAAAGCGCGCAGCAAAACGGGATACACGTAGAATGCGGAGGGGGTCTTCTCGGAATGCAGGTGAGACATGGCGTAAGGTTCGCGTTTGCAGATCCTGCTGGCCATGGTAAGGGTCGATAATATTGCCTTGTTCATCCTGAGCAATGGCATTGATGCTTAAATCGCGCCTTAAAAGGTCTTCCTCAAGGCTGACCTCGGCAGAGCTAAAGCATTCAAAGCCCGTATAACCCTTGCCTGACTTACGCTCGGTGCGGGCAAGGGCGTATTCTTCTTTCGTTTTGGGGTGGAGAAAAACGGGAAAATCCCGACCCACAGCCACAAAGTGTTGCGCCAGCATTTCTTCCGGACTTGCGCCCACCACAACCCAGTCACGGTCTTTGACAGGCAGCTTGAGAAGGTGGTCACGTACAGCGCCACCCACCAGATAGATTTTCATGTATTTTGTTCTCTGGCTTGAAGGAGAAACCCTCAGTATATGGGCTTATGGTGTTCTGAGAAACTTTCCATGCTTTAGAAAGTGTTGAATTTGTTCAATCACATACGCGTCACTCATGATAAACGTGTGCCCGTTCTCAACCACCAGGTAGTCGCGCATTTCGGCAAGTTTGGCACTTTCTGTTGAAACTTTGCCGTCATCGGGGCCGGGTATTCTGTTTGAAAACCAGGGTTCAAAAGAGTTGCTTCCGGTGATGATGCCGATAACCGCCTGGATTGGTTTGAGTTTACTGGGGATGCTGCTTTGGTCTGTACCGATTTGCTGTCCGGCAGGCCCTAAAAAATATTGAAAGAGCTTATTATCTTTTAAATAATCCACCACTTCACTGCCTTGATTGGGTGGGCTTAACATGACGATATGACCAAGTTCTCTGGGGTGCTGGTTTTGAAGGTAGTAACGCAGCAGGATGCCACCCAGTGAATGACTCACAAAATGAATACGCTTGCTGCCTAAAGACCGGCAGTATTGTAAGGCCTTGGTGATGGTGGTATTTGCGAGTTGCTCAATGGTTTTTTGGGTGGAGGGATAACTTTCATTCCAAACCTGATATCCCTCCTGAGCAAGGGCCTTTTGTACGGGGCGCATGGCCAGTTTTGTTCTGCCTAAACCATGAAGGAGGATAACGCATTCTTGTTTAGCGCTGGTTTGATTGCTTTGGGAGGCAGTTGATTCAGCAGACAGTGTTAAGCTGATTAAAAAAAACAAAAACATGCCGGGTTTAAGTATCTGGGGCATCTTGCTGGCTACTTTATTGGGGAGTATCAGGCTTACCCCTTGGTATTATTTTTTTGTCGATAAGCCGAGTTTTCCAGCAATGCGGGATATTTTGCTTGTCGGTTTTAAGCTACTTGAATTTTCGTCTGTTGTTTTAATTTTGCGCTGCACTTTGATGATAGGTTGGGCTTTTTCTTTTTCGTCTGGCCATTCTTCCTGGTAATTTGTTTCGCGGTAATGATCGTTGTAAGAATTTTGAGCCTGATCGGCTTTATAGTGATTATAATTTGGTGTTCTTGTCTGGATATTTTGGGAAGAATTTCCCACTGCTTGTTTTGGTTTATGTTTTTTCTGGGGAAGAGCTTGCGTTGAAGCAGGTTTTATATCGTTATTTTGTCCGTTGCTTTCCGTTCCGCTTTGGGTGCGACGCGTATTGGATCGCATAAAACCACTGTATTCGTTTTGTTGCGCGGTTTTTTGTGATGGGTTGTTTCCCTTCTGGGGACGCCCGTGTCGGCCTTTTTTATTTTGCTTCGGTGTCGTCTTTGGTTCTAATCCAGGAATTACTCCGCGGAGAAGAGTTTTGTCCACAAGGCGTTCAAGCAGATTGAGTTTTTTATTCTCGGACTTTCCAACCAGGGAAATAATCGCTGGGTGTCTTGTTTTTTTACTGAGATAGTTTTGTCTTGAAAAGTAACATTCTGGGCTGGGTGGGAAATGAAAGTTAATAATATGACTGGCACGGCAGTTATCCAGTGTTCGAATGTTGTTATTCGTACCGATAAAAATTTGTGGAAGGTACTTCCTCTCATTTGCCGAGATATCTGCATCTATTTCCAGTTTGTCGCCGTCGAGCAACAAGGTATTAGGCAGGCCATTTTTCTGCAAATAAGCAGAGAGATTTCTGGCGCAGCTCGTGGTATTGCTAATAACGAAGGCTGTGTCGACTTCTCCATCACGCACTAGGAAGTCTAAAAGCGCTTTTTTGTGTTTGAAGTCGTCTGCAATATACACCCGTTCACTGATAAATCGCTCTTCTTTATTTTCTACTTTTGCGGTAAATCGAAAAGGATTGTTTTGAAATAAACGGGAAATTTCGTCGAGGTCAACTTCCTGGTTGCTGGAGGCGAGTATGATTGACTGGTGTTCGCTAGGCAGTGCTCGTTGAATGCGATCCATTTCATGCCAATATCCCGCGTCTAACACTTGGTCCGCGCTTGCGTAAATAATGGACTTTATGCCATCAGTAGAAACCGTTTTTTCTTTAATGCTGTCTGCGATATTCTCGGGTGTGGTGACTAAAATGTCTACATGCAAGGCGGGAGCATCTTCAATAAAACGGTAGGGGTTTTGGCACAGCACAACGCTGGGAGGAGCGGGAATGAATCGGCATATTTCTTTAATGGTGCGAATAATATGGTGTGCCTGCTCTCGAGTTGGCGTGAGAATGATCACGCTTGGTGTGTTGAGTTGAGAGGCCTCGCTATCGCGGGTCAGCATGATTTGGTTTAAGGCGCAGATCAGGCTGGTGGTGGTTTTGCCTGATCCAATCGGCGCGCTTATGTAAAGATCCTCATTATTCATATAATGAGGAATCATGGTTTCATTAAGCGGTGTGCAGAGCCGGTAGCCAGCGCTATCAAGGGCTGTGCAGACGGTATTATGAAATGAAAATTTCTTAAAGGACAATCTAGAACCTCAACGAGTGGGCTGTGAATAGTTATAGTTTAGCAATAGTAGGCTGCCTTCCTGGCAATATTTGGTCGCCCCCTTCTTCTAGCTAAAAACTAAAAATAAGAGCCTTTGAGTCTCGTTCTTTTGGGAGAGATAAGCCTCTTAGAAGGCGACCAAGTTATAGTAACAGGGCTGTTACTGGCGAAATTGGCAAAAATGCACACGAATGGCATTATACTGGAGGCTGTGATTAAGCGCCAGTGGTGCGCAATTTCTTAATAAGTTGTGTCAGGCCGGGGCTTCTTGTGGGTGAGCGAGGCGGCCTAAAGGGGTA
Organism: Gammaproteobacteria bacterium UBA3067; assembly: GCA_002366835.1. Taxonomy (GTDB): domain Bacteria; phylum Pseudomonadota; class Gammaproteobacteria; order Pseudomonadales; family UBA3067; genus UBA3067. The sequence goes on along the minus strand of DFBZ01000018.1, from coordinate 12,402 downwards.
GTGGTCTAACGGAGTAACTCTTCTGGGGGTTGGCTGCAATCCAGTGGCTCCCCTAGTAGCTCTTCAAGAGCGGGGATTAGAAAAGAGTCATCCTCACAGGCGAAACTGATGGCGGTGCCGCTCGATCCCGCACGACCGGTGCGGCCAATTCGATGAATGTAGTCCTCTGGATCTTCTGGCAAAGAAAAGTTGATGACGTGGCTGATGTTGTCAACATGGATTCCCCGGCCCGCTACATCGGTGGCGACCAATATAGGCACCTTTCCACTGCGGAAGTTTTCCAATGTTTTCAGGCGAAGGTTTTGTGCCACTTCTCCAGATAGCATGGCGCATTGAATGCCTTTTCTTTTAAGAAACTCGGTAAGGCGTCGCGTCTCATCGCGCCTGTTCGCGAAGATAATAGCCTGTGTAAGCTCTTTTTGCTGGAGGAGATTGAGCAGGACTTTGTATTTATCTTTGGCGGTGACCAGGTACAGTTTCTGGTCGACATTTTTCGTGGCTACCTGCTCTGGTGCAACGGCCACCTTCATGGGGTTCAGGGTCCAGCCTTCAGCCAGTTTTAGCACTTCGCTAGGAAAGGTGGCGCTGAATAAAAGTGTTTGTCGGCTTTCTTTTGGAGGGGTAGCGCGCACGATATTTGTTACCTGGGGAATAAAGCCCATATCGAGCATTCTGTCTGCTTCGTCAAGCACGAGCACTTCGAGTTGATCAAGAAAAAGTGCCTTCTGGGATAAGAAGTCTAACAAGCGACCGGGCGTGGCGATAACGATATCAATCACCTGGTCCTGAATCAGTTTGCGCTGTTTTTCGTAGTCTATTCCCCCTATCAGGGTCGCAGTTTTCAGGGGGGTGTGCTTGCACAAGTCCTTGGCATCTTGTGCGATTTGCAGGGCTAGTTCGCGTGTTGGAGCAATGATGGCTGCGCGGGGTTCGCTGGCGTAGCGCTCTTCATCGGAGCGGTGGTTGAGCAGGGTGTTGATAATTGTAATTAAAAACGCTGCAGTTTTGCCGGTGCCGGTTTGTGAATGGCCAATCGCATCTTGCCGTAAAAGCGTATGGGGCAGGGTTTTGGCCTGGATAGGTGTGCAGTAAAAAAAGCCTAGGTCGTAGATGCCGTGTAAAAGAGTTTCGTCTAACCCGAGGTCTATAAAGCGGGTGCTATCGTCTTTAATCGGGGCATCTTGCATCTCTTTAAGCCAAGCGTCACTTTTGGGTGGCTTGGTTTTTTTCGTCTGAGGTTGGGAGGTTTTATTTCGATTTGGAGGCGTTGCCTCCGAGCTTCGGGCTTGTTTTGAAGCGAGTTTGTCTTCGGGTTTGGGAACGGGTTTGACGGAAGCCTTTTTGCGAGAGACCAGTTTGCTGAAAAGATGCTTCAACTTTTACCCTTTAATTAATGAATAAATAAACCGTGTGATAATTGGTATCTAGTGCTTGGCATACAGCCATTAGTAAACCCAAAAGTGGTTTAAGTCTACTTGATTTTAAACAGTATTGCACTGCCCAGTCCTCATCCGTCTTTGTCTAATGGCAGCCTTTATTTTACGTCCAATAAAAACTTCTCGCGGCCTAGGTCTATGGGCTGCGTTGACTTGCTATACTCAGGCTAAACTGAGCGTAGGTTTATGGAGGGTTTTGTATCCGAGTCACTTTCTCTCCATCTACGTCGGCCAAAGTGCCTAAAATAAATAAAACCTCTTGGTGGTATAAAAAACTTGCTAACGCAAGCTTATTCCATGGTCTTCTTCATAATGAGGCAGCCCTTAGAGGGCTGGGTTTGGATAGAGAATAGGACGACACCCTTGGATAAAACCCCGCTGCTTAACAACGACCGTACACCTGAAGAAAACGCGAACCTTTCTAAAAAAACGCCAGCAGTCACTGTAAGGGCTTCTTTGGCAGCGCGTTTGCTACGCATCGCTTTTACTCTCTACTTTTCTGTAGCGGTAGCGGTAACCTTGGTTCAGCTTGCTCTGGAATACGAGCATGAAAAAGAGCGGCTTGGTGCTGAGGTACTGCATATGCTTGATACATTTGAGCCGATTATGGCCCAGGCATTTTGGAATCTCGATGACGAGCAGATGATTTCGACCTCCCGCGGAATTTTGTCGAATGAATTTATCTTTGGCGTGAGGGTGTTGGAAGCTGATGGAGCAGAAGTGCTGGCAGTTGGCCAGATACAGCGCCCTGGTGAGCCGGTGATACATCTCGACTCCGCAGCTAATAGTGGAATGGCTATGCCAGATGTAGAGCTGTTCTTTGATTCAGGAGAGTCTTTATCTCCAACTTTGTATCGCTACGAAAGGCCTGTTTACTATCAGCGAGCTATTGGTGGCCGCGAAAAAATGGGAAGCGTGGTGGTGTTTTCCAGTCCAGACGTGGTGATAGAGCGAGCAATGTATACGTTTTTTATTACCATGGTGAATGCATTGGTAAAAACCTTGTTTCTCTGGCTGATCTCCTATGTTGTATTGAAAAGAATGGTCGGTCAGCCCTTGGAGGTGATCACTGATGCAATGCAGCGCCTGGATCTGGGTGAGCGGCGCGGCAGGGAGTTAAACTCTGAGTTAAAGGAGAATGGCCTTGTCGACCGGCAAGATGAATTGGGCGTTTTGGTCAGAACATTTATTGTGATGCAGATGGACCTGAGTAGGAAAAATGCCCAGTTAAGTAGTTACCACAGGGAGCTTGAGCAAAAAGTTGAAGAGAGAACAAAAAAACTAGAGCAAGCCTTGCGCGCTAAAAGTGAATTCCTGGCAAATATGAGCCATGAGATTCGTACACCGATGAACGGTGTGCTGGGAATGACTGAGCTGCTTAATGATACGTCGCTATCGGAGGAGCAACGTCGATATGTAAAAACCATAGTAAGTTCAGGCCAGGTCTTGTTGTCGATTATTAATGATGTACTGGATTATTCGAAAATTGAAGCGGGAATGATGGAAATAGAATCATCCTGTTTTGACCTGGAGGAGCTTATTGATGACTGTGTTGCAATGTTTGCTTTCAAGTCTGCTGAGATAGGCGTTGAATTATCAGCAACAATAGAGCCTGGCCTGCCGCTGACTGTAAAGGGAGATTCAACGCGAATTCGACAGGTTTTGGTTAATTTGTTGGGGAATGCCTTTAAATTTACTGAACATGGTCGCGTACAAATTCTGGTAAAACAGGAGAAGGATATAGCGCCCGATCACTGTCTGGTGCGATTTGAGGTTTCTGATACGGGTATAGGTCTTGACGAACAAGAGAAGGCTAAGCTGTTTCGATCCTTTTCCCAGGCTGATTCCTCGACCACACGAAAGTACGGGGGCACAGGGCTGGGCCTGGCTATTTCGAAGCAGCTTTCTGAGCTCATGGGTGGTGAAATTGGCTTAGAAAGTTCGAAGGGAGTAGGAACAACGTTTTGGTTTACGGCCCTTCTTTCTAAACCCTCTAAGAGTGAACATTTGCCATTGGAACGTAAAAAGCACTCTTACAGTGGGAAAAAAGCCTTGGTTGTTGAGGATGACATTGTCTTTTTGGAGACGATAACAAGTATTTTGAAACGCCTGGATTTTGATGTGCTCGGGGTGACCAGCGGAGAGGGTGCCCGAGCTTGCCTGGCGGGCATGAAAGAAGAAAAGGATCACCCTGATGTGCTGTTTGTAGATATGGATTTGCCGGATTATGACGGCATGAATTTGGTCAAGGGTTTATATGGTGAAGCCTTGCTGGACAACCAGCCAGCGGTACTAATGACCGCGAGCCGCTGTATGCCGAGCAAAGAGGAAGTTTCTGATTGCGGAGCCATTTCAGCTATTGAAAAGCCCCTTTCATCAGAGACTCTCAGAGCGCTGCTTGCTACGGCTTTAAGCGAAAATAAACGAGAACGTGCATTGGGCGAGTCACCACCTACCTCGAAGCAAGTGAGCAAGAGCTATTCCCACTTGAGGGTGCTTGTGGCCGAAGATAACCTAGTAAACCAGATGGTTGTAAAGGGCTTGTTGAAAAAGCTGGGGATAAAGCCTGTGATAGTGGAGAATGGTTTGGAGGCATTGGAATGCTATATAAACTCGGAGCCTTTTGATTTAATTCTTATGGATTGTGAAATGCCGGTTTTAGATGGTTGGGAGGCGACCCGTAAAATCAGGGATTATCAAATTGAGCATATTAGCGATAAAGGCAAGCTGTTAATTGTTGCTTTGAGCGCACATGCGCTTTCAATAGAGCGTGAAAAAGCCGTATCCGTTGGTATGGATGATTACCTTTCTAAACCTGTGAGTCGAGAGGATCTAGAAGGTGTGTTCGAGAAGTATGGGCTTGGAAGTTCCTCGGAAGCCTCCGAATAATTCGTTAGGTTGAATTATCCAATAAACGTGCTGTCGAGTGAGGAGACGGATTCACCCAACAGGTGAAAGCTCTATTTTCAAAATAACTTGCTATAGAAGTGTAAACTTCCAGTTTGGGCCGGCCAACTGCGGTTTCTAGGATTATTACCAAGTTAAATACTGTTTTTCCAGTAGCTCATCCATTGTTCCATCGGCAGTGATTTCCGATATTCGCTTTTTAAAATAGTCACCGTGTTGACGGCAATCGGATAATTTGGAGAAAGCTACATACTCATTAATAATCATAAAGGGTGTTCGAACAAATTTAATTTTGTATCGATAACCTGATTTTTCAGCATATAAAAGTGTTGGAAGCAGGGGGGCGAGGATGTAATCAATACGATGTTTCTGAAGTTTTCTAAAGTTCTGGTTGATGGTTTTTACGGGCTCAATGAGTAAGTTTTCTTTGGCGTATGTATCAAACTCCGAGCCAAAGCTAACGCCAAGGGTTGTTGCGCCAACCTTTCCTTTTAGGTCGCTCCAATCGGAATATTCAAAATCATCTTCTTTTCGAACAAATATTGCCTGCGCTGCCGGTGTGATTGGCGGTTCGATAAAATCCAGAAATTTTTCTCGCTCGGGGTTGCGCCGGACACCCACCAGCATGTCTACTTTGCCGTGTTTGGCGCGTAATACGACACGCTTCCACGGCCCTCCTCCGTCGGTAATGACCTTAATATTAAGCTCTGAAAATATTTTAGTTACCAAGTCTATACTGGCCCCTTTGAGCTTTCCTTCATGCTGCCAGGATAGTGGTGGGTAGGTTGACCCTCCTGATATAAGCACTGTTCCACCCATACAGCCCAGAGCCATGGCATTTGCGCACACAAAAATAGAAATAAATGCAATGGCGATGGGACTGCGATGCATACTCGACTCGGAATGAAAGTTGGCGGAGTTATTAGTTTAGTATAAAGACGTTTTCTTTGAGTTGCTCACTCTGTTCCATTTGTATCACGTGTGAACACCCACTCCGAAGAGCTGGAAAGGTGTTCCTGGTAGGCGTAACCCCCCAGGCAGAAGTCTTTAATCTCGGTCGGGTTTTTTATTCCTTCGGTGGCCAGAAAATTCACCATCGCGCCACGGGCTTTTTTCGCGAGGAAACTAATGACTTTATATTGGCCATTTTTGTAATCCTTGAATACTGGGGTGATAATTTCTGCGTCCAACTGTTTCATTTTTATTGCTTTTGAGTATTCGTTTGACGCTAGGTTGATCAGCGTTGGGTTCTTCTCTTTGCTAAACTCCGCATTCAACGCATCGGTTATTTTGTTATCCCAAAATTGATACAGAGTATTACCTTTTGGTGTGGTGAGCCGGGTGCCCATTTCGAGGCGATAGGCTTGCATTAAGTCGAGAGGGCGCAGCAGTCCATATAAGCCGGATAATATAAAGAGATGTTTTTGTAGATAGGTAATGGCCTTGCTATCAAGTTCGGCCGCATTTAGGCCAGTGTAAACATCACCCTGGAAAGCAAAGATGGCCTGTTTGGCATTTTCTTGGGTGAAAGGCTGATGCCAGCAATTAAAACGCTCCACGTTAAGGTTTGCTAACTTTTCGCTGATAGACATCATGGATTGAAGCTCGTCGGTACTGAGGTGTTTTAATATTTCGATGAGCTCACTGGATTCTTGCAAAAACTGGGGCTGGCTGTGCCTTTTGGTTTTTGCTGGAGTGTTAAATTCCAGTGTTTTTGCTGGGGAAATAACGATGTGCATGTTTTTTTGCTCTCTTTTATAAATGTCAATCGCGCCCACTCTAAAGCGAGCAAGCGAGGGAAATCAAGCTCCCCTAGCTTAAAAAAGCCGTACTGAGCACTGACACGGCAATCTGGTCTGTTAGTATACCGGCCTTATCATTTTTTATTCCGCTGGGGAGTTAATGGCGCAGAGATCGGCATTAAAATCGGAGAAGAAAGCGAACCTATTAGAAGACCCAGAGGCAACCTGTCTTTATCGGCTCACCGTGCCGATGATTATTGGCATTGTGGCGATAATGGCCTTTAACCTTGTTGATGCCTTCTACATAGGCATGCTGGGCGCGAAGCCACTGGCAGCGATGGCATTTACCGTACCCATTACGGCAGCAGTGTTCGCTTTGAATTTGGGCTTTTCATCGGGCACGTCGGCAGTGTTGGCTCGTCTATTTGGGCGTGGAGACAGGGCCTTGGCGCGCCGAATCCTTACTCACACTATTATTCTGGCCATTCTTTTATTGGGCGGCGTGTCTGTGCTTGGGCTGGCGATGTTGGAACCCATCTTTCGGGCGATGGGGGCGGACGAACAATTGCTTCCTTTGATTCAGGAGTACATGTCCGTGTGGTTGATGGGGATTATGGTGCTCGTGGTGCCCATGGTAAGCAATGGTGCCTTGAGGGCGAGTGGTGATACAAAATCACCAAGTTTTATTATGTCCGTATCGGCGCTTATTAATGGTGTTCTTGATCCTTTGCTTATTTTTGGCCTTGGGCCTTTCCCAGAATTGGGCATGAAAGGGGCGGCGCTTTCTTCGGTTCTCGCTTGGGGGTTTTCCTGCACGGCAGCACTCACGATTCTGATTCGTAGGGAAAACCTGATTGAGTTTGTCTTACCCACTGTGAATCAGCTTCTGGATTCGTGGAGGCAGGTGCTTCGAATTGCGATGCCGGCCGCATTGAACAACCTGATGGCACCAATAGCGATGATGATCATTATTGCGCTGGTGGCACAGTTTGGCGAAGCGGCAGTCGCGGCGACAGGGGTGGGTGCGCGGCTGGAACCGATGCTCATGTTAGTGGTGATGTCCTTGACGGCAGGTGTTGGCGTTATGGTGGGGCAAAACCACGGTGCCGGAAAGCTTCAGCGGGTACGCAAGGCAGTTCAACTGGGGTTTCGCTTTGCTTTTATATGGCAGCTCGGTGTTGCTATTGTGCTTATTTTTTTCTCCTCGGCTTTAGCGGGGATTTTCACCGATGAGGCGGAAGTGGCAGAGGTGCTGAGACGCTACTTATGGATTCAGCCCATTAGCTTCGGCTTTTTGGGTGTATCCATGTTGTCCATTTCGATTTTGAATGCCTTGCATCAACCTTCAGTGGCGATACTGATAAGTCTGTTACGCTTATTTGGTTTGACCGTTCCTTTCGCTTACGCGGGGGCACTATTATTCGGTGTAGAGGGGGTCTATATGGGGGCCGCTTTGGCCAATACTATTATCGGTATTTTTAGCTATTTCTTGATCAAGGATCGCCTCAATAAACTGGAGCGACTAGAGAATGCTTGAAAGCCTCGATATTACGCGAGGCTCACAGAAAGGGCGGGAATGAGAATGCATTCGACTTTACTGGTAGGCCTTTAGAGTTTCTTTCATAAGGGCAATAAACTCTAAAGGTTTATCCAGGAATAGGTGGTGTTGCGCGTCGGGAAGCATAATAAAAGGCACGTCTTCATGGTAGACAGATTTCATGAAGTCCATCATGGCCGGCATAAATAGCATGCTCTTTTCACCGTAAACGACAGAGGTTTTAATCTTGATATCTCGAACTCTGTCGGAAAGATCGCCCATCTCAGTTTTTTGTAAGAACTCCATATCAAACTTCCACGACCAGCCGCCTTCTACTTCACCGATGGACGTGCGCGCAACAAAGCGTACGATATAATCATTTTCACAGGGCTGGGGCGGGACTAATCTGAATCGGCATAGGCCTGACTCCAAATCGGGATAGACTTTTTTGCTTTTGAAGGGGGTGCCCTTCATGTCATTGGTGCCTTTGAACTCTGGTGGGAAGATTGCAGAGTCCACAACTACTATACCTTTGAGACGGTCTGGATAGTTAATAGCAGCTTGTAATGTTCCCAAGCCACCGAAGCTGTGGGCTGCAACGATTGTATCGTTGCCAAAACCAGCGTCCTCGCAGACAGAGATAATCTCCTTTGCGAACAGATCTAGTGAGTATTGCTCTCGATGTTCACTGTCTCCCATTCCGCTGATATCAATGGCAGCTACATCGAAGCTTTCCAAGAAGGAGGGCGCGATAAAATCCCACCAGTGAGAATGTGCTCCGCCACCATGGACAAGTAAAAGGCCTTGTTTTTCTCCCGTGTTACTCCAGTGCTGGTAGTGAATTTTGCTGCCTTCTACTTCAATATATTTGTCGACATAGGGAGTGTTGACTGCTTTTATAAACCATTCCGGCGCCATATTATCTTGATATTGCTGCATAAATTCATCCTGGCTAATGTTCTGAGGCTTTTATTAAAACGTTCGTTTGAACGCCGAAACTAGCCATTCTACAGCATTATTTAACAAACTGAATAAAAAAGTATGGGATAAGGGGTCTGTCAGATCCCGTCGGAGTTTAAGGGGGCTTTTAGGTTTGGCATCTTTAAAAGCACTTTAAATACAGAGTGTTATATCTTCGTCTTATGGTCGGGTGGCCCCGAAAATACCGTCTATTCATTTTGTTTCTGATCTGGGGCTGTCGTTTTTTAAGGGATTAGAGCGCTTGGAAAGTAAAAAATAACTACAATTAACCTAGAAACCTCAGTGGGGGGCGGCAAGAGCTTGTGCAGAATTTCGTACTCCAACTGCGGTTTCTAGGATTAGGCAAGGACATTTTTTGGCGGCGTGTTTTTCGGTAAGCTCCTAGGCGAAAGGACAAGTAAGCTTTAAGATAGAGGATTAGCAGGCTGTTGAAATTCTAC
>DFBZ01000018.1:0-3286 GCA_002366835.1 Gammaproteobacteria bacterium UBA3067 | reverse complement strand
GAATTTCAACAGCCTGCTAGAAATCGCTTACTCTTTGGCGCCTGCTGTGGGGCGCCAGGCAATACTGCATGAGAAAGAAGTTGCTCTCTTGCATAGTCCTCAACTTAGTTTTACATGGGGTAGTTTTGGCACTAGAAGGTATAAACGGGGAAAATATGCATTGCTCCGTAAGAGTTTTGATCGCTGACGATAACGTGGTAAATCGGGATGTAGTCACCGGTATGTTAGAGATACTGCAGTGCGAAACCGCGATTGCCCGAGACGGTTATGAGGCGATTGAATGCTGCAAAAAAGATGCATTTGACTTGGTTTTTATGGATTGCCAGATGCCTGGGTTAGACGGCTATAGTGCCACCAGGACTATCAGGGAGCTCGAGTCGAAAAGGGGAGGGCGCGTTCCCATTGTTGCCCTGACGGCAAATGTTATGTATGAAGCAGAAGAAAAGTGCATAGAAGCGGGAATGGACGATTATTTAAGTAAACCATTTTCTCTTAACTCCCTGAAAGAAAAAGTTGTGAAATGGGCCCGGGTAGAAAAAAGCTCGGGTGGGGCAGATGAATCAGGAGCCTCAGCGCTAAAAAATTTGGGGCAAACTGCGGAAATACATGGGGAAGAGTCACCGGATGACAACCAGAGTACAGGCGTGCTTGATCAAAACGTACAGGCGTGCTTGAAAGCCCTTCAGGCTCAAGGGAGTAGCGATATGTTTACACGTGTCATCAAGCTTTATTTAGACAGTACCCGTGAGCTTGTTGAGGTGCTGCAAGCAGCGTGTCGTGCCGGTGAACACGAGAAAATTGGGCAATATGCCCATGCGCTTAAGTCGAGCAGTGCGAATGTGGGTGCGATAAGGTTAAGCGGTTATTTGGCCGAACTGGAAATCAAGGCGCGAGAAGAAATGCTTGAAGACGTTGAAGATAGGTCAGCAAACATAGTGCGTGAGTACGGCCTGGTGGTATCTGCGTTAAGCGACGAGGTTTCTCGCTAATGTCCTTGGGCGGTGATATTTTGCACAATGATGATGACTGCAACGGTGCTGTGGTGCTCGTTGTCGATGATGACCCCACCATGCGTTTATTGATGAAGGAGGTTCTTCAGCAGTCTGGTTTTCAGGTTATGGAAGCTGAAAATGGCCAGCTCGCGGTGGATGTTTTTAATCAAATTATTCCAGATATCATTTTGATGGATGTCTCCATGCCGGTTAAAGATGGTTTTGAGGCATGCAAGGAGATTCGTGCCTTTCCCTATGGGCGTTACCTTCCCATTTTGATGGTGACGGGCTTGGAAGATATGGCTTCAGTCAATCGCGCCTACAGTGCTGGTGCAACAGATTTTTTGGTCAAGCCATTAAACTGGGTCATTCTTGGACATCGCGTGCGCTATATGTTGCGATCTGCCAGAACTCTGGAAAAATTGCGAGAGAGTCAAAAAAGTAACCAGGCCCTGATTGATGGCCTACCTGATACCATTGTCCGAATGGCTATAAACGGCACCGTGATCGACTATAAAGTCGGTGATGATGCCAGCTTGGGGATGGACAAAAAAGAGGTGGTTGGTAATAAGCTAGAAAAGTTTTTACCCCCGAGCCTGGCTAAAGAAATGAATGGCTTGGTGTTGTATGTGTTTCGAACGGGAGAGACAACAACCAAAGAATTTCCAATTAAATTTAAGAAAAATAAATATATTTACGAAGGCCGCTTGGTAAAAATAGGCGACTACGAAGTGGTCTGTATTTTACGGGATATTACCGAGCGACGTAATTCAGAGGAAAGGATTCACTATCTAGCCTATAACGACTCCCTGACTACCCTGCCAAATCGCAGCTTTTTTAATGAGTGGGCCTCGAATCGTCTTTCTTATTTTAGGCAGGCAGGCGGTCACCTGAGTATTTTTATTCTGGATCTTGATAACTTTAAGCAGATCAACGATACCCTCGGGCATCATATTGGTGATGCGCTTTTGAAAAGTGTTTCCATACGATTAAAGCAAGCTATCGATATTGTTTGTGATTCACAGCATGACTGTGGAGACGAATGTGAAGTGCTTTTATCCCGTTTTGGCAGTGACGAGTTTGCGGTGGTATTTGTCCATCCCAGGCATGAAATACCGGTGGCAGCCATTGCTAGTGAGTTACATAAGGAGTTTAGTCATTCTGTTGAACTGCTTGAGCACGAGATATTTATTACAGCGAGTATTGGTTCAGCCTCTTTTCCTGGCGATGGGCATGACCTGCATACTCTGGTAAAAAATGCGGATACGGCCATGCATTACTCCAAGAGGCAGGGGCAAAATCACTTTTGCAGATACTCCAGTACCATGAATGCCCGTTCTATGGATAGACTGACCCTCGAAAACAGCTTGCGTAAAGCCCTGTCATCGAATGAGCTCTTACTGCATTATCAGCCGCAAATTAACTTTGAAACGGGGCGAATAGTGGGTGCCGAGGCCTTGATTAGATGGCAACATCCCAAGCGGGGGCTTCTTTCTCCAGATGGGTTTATCCCGATTGCCGAAGATACGGGGCTGATTAACTCTATCGGTGAATGGGTGCTGATAGAGGCGTGTCAGCAAATGAAAAAGTGGATTGATGCCGGCTACGATATCAAGCGCATGGCTGTTAACCTTTCTTCTATCCAGTTTCGACAGCCGGATTTTATGAAAAATATACGCAGGATTATTTCCAAAACTGGTTTGCCTGCGTCTTACTTAGAGCTTGAATTAACAGAAACATCCATAATGCGTAATGCAGAGCGATCAATTTCTTTGCTGCATGAAATTCGTGATGATGGTTTGGTCTTGTCGGTGGATGACTTTGGAACGGGTTATTCCTCCTTGAGTTATTTAAAGCGATTTCCCATTGATGCCTTAAAAATAGATCGCTCTTTTATCAAGGATATCGAGCATGACAGTGATGATGCGGCGATTACCTGTGCGATTATTGCTATGGCGCATAACTTGAATTTAAAAGTGATTGCTGAGGGCGTGGAAACTGAGGCACAACTCAAGCTGTTAAAAGAGCATCAGTGTGACGAGGGGCAGGGTTTTTTATTTGGTCGGCCGCAGCTTGCGGAGGCGTTCGAAAACTTGCTAAGCAGTCAGCTTGATGGCGGTCTGTTCGGGGCTTTAGAATCTTGATCTTTTGTAGATAAGTAAGTCTTATGGGTATATCTAAAAACTGCCTTTTTGCCCGATAGTGGCATCAGCTCTGTACCCAACTCCTCATGTAGCCTCCTTTGCACGTTGCGGGTTTCCGTGCGGTGCTTCCTTGCTCTCGAATAAAAATTT
>DFBZ01000074.1:842-3473 GCA_002366835.1 Gammaproteobacteria bacterium UBA3067 | reverse complement strand
TATTAAAGCAGCTAAAAAATATTACCAGACACGCAATATGCTGCCGGTTCCGGGTAGTCAAAGCGTTATTCAATTACTGCCCGATATACTGTCATCAGGTAATTTGTGGGTGCCGGAAGTGGGGTATCAGGAGTATGCCTATCAGTGGCAACAAAACGGCCGAACTATTTTAAGCTATCCATCTTTCGATGTGGAAGAAAGTATCGACTCCATTAGTCTTTCAATAGAGCAAGGGGAGGTGGATCATCTACTTATTATTAATCCAAATAATCCCACGGGCTTAATTATCCCAGTTGATGTCATTTCTGCATGGGCAACACAGCTCCATTCTCGCGGTGGAAAGCTGATTGTTGATGAAGCTTTTGTCGATATGCAGCCAGAACAGAGTGTCTTTTCTCTTGAAGAAAAACTGCCAGAAAATATGATCGTTCTAAGATCATTTGGGAAGTTTTTTGGTTTGGCCGGTGTTCGGGTTGGCTTTGTTTCAGCAGCGCAGGATGTTATGGGTATTTTGCAATGGAGATTGGGGCCCTGGTTTGTAAACGGGGTTGCCCAGCAAATTGCTACCGAGGCATTGTCTGATACGCAGTGGCACGAAGATATAAGGGCGCAAATCATTAAAGACAGCAGTGTAACAATCGCTCTATTTGAACCTCTTATGCGCCCATTTCAAGCGAAACTACTCACAAACTCAGGACTCTTTTCCAGCTGGCGTATGAAGGCGGCGCAGGGCCAAGTGCTCTATGAGCGCTTGGCTGAGAGAGGGGTGCTCGTTCGCCTGATTCCTTGTTCCAGTGGGTATTGTATTGTGCGTATAGGTAATCACTGGGCTGGAGATGCTGCCTTGCCCATAAGTCTTGCCGAGCGCCTTGAAACGATTCGCTGATTCAGCGTAAAACTTCGCTTTAGCCCCTTGAAAAAAAATCATAAGTCCCCACCTGTTGATTTAGTCAATCCAAGGAGGTGCCAACCGGCTCTAAGCCTCAGCCCGGTATTCCCTGGATTTCAGACATTGTTAGCTCGTAACGTCCCAACCAAGAGAGAAGAAATATGACAGCAGTCGCCGAAAAAGAAACCTTAGGATTTCAAACCGAAGTTAAGCAACTTCTGCATCTTGTTATCCATTCCTTATACAGCAATAAGGAAATATTCCTGCGTGAACTTATCTCCAACTCCTCCGATGCCATTGATAAGCTGCGTTTTGAGGCGCTTCATAACGAATCCATGATGGAGAACGATAGCGAGCTTCAGATTCGCCTGGAGTTTAACAAGGAAGCCAATACCGTCACGATTTCTGATAACGGTATCGGCATGTCTCGCGAAGAGGCAGCCAACAACCTGGGTACTATCGCTAAGTCAGGTACGGGCGAGTTTCTTAAAAACTTAAGTGGTGACCAGAAGAAAGACAGTAACCTGATCGGCCAATTTGGCATGGGCTTCTATTCTGCTTTTATTGTTGCAGATAAAGTGGAAGTGTTGAGCCGTCGAGCGGGTTTGGCTGCTGACCAAGCGGTGCGCTGGGAGTCTGATGCATCAGGCGAATTTACCGTTGAAAATATTTCTAAAGAAGATCGTGGTACAAGCATCATCATGCACCTGAAAGAGGGTGAAGAAGAGTACGCTGATGGCTGGCGTCTGCGTAATATTATCCAAAAATATTCTGACCATATTAGTGTTCCCATCATCATGGAGAAAGAAGCTTCTCCGGTTGAAGGTGAAGAAACGCCTCCAGAGCCAGAAGACGAAGTGGTGAACAAAGCGACGGCGTTATGGACGCGCTCTCGAAGTGACGTTGAAGACGAAGAATATAAAGAATTCTACAAGCATGTTTCTCATGATTTTGAAGAGCCCCTAAGCTGGAGCCATAACCGAGTAGAAGGGAAGCTTGAATATACCAGCCTGTTGTTTATTCCCAAGCGTGCTCCCTTTGATCTTCATCACCGCGAAGGTGCGCGTGGTCTGAAGCTTTATGTTCAGCGCGTATTTATTATGGACGAAGCAGAAAATTTTCTGCCTCTTTATCTTCGTTTTGTTAAAGGTATTGTTGATTCTAACGATCTATCCCTCAACGTTTCCCGAGAGATTTTGCAAAATGACAAGGCCGTTGAATCAATGCGTGGCGCGCTCACAAAGCGTGTGCTCGATATGCTCAGCAAAATGGCAAAAAATGAAGCTGAAAAATACCAGGAATTTTGGAGCCAGTTTGGACAGGTGCTAAAAGAAGGCCTTGGTGAAGACTTCGGCAATCGTGAAAAAGTTGCCAAATTACTGCGTTATGCATCAACCGAGAGCTCTTCAGAAGAGCAGACTATCAGCCTTGATGATTACATAGGTCGTATGCAAGAAGGGCAGGATAAAATTTACTACGTGACAGCCGAAACCTATGCGGGTGCAAAACATAGCCCTCATCTGGAAATCTTTCGTAAAAAGGGTATTGAAGTATTGCTGTTGAGTGACCGGGTTGATGAATGGTCAATGAGCCACTTAACCGAATTCGAAGGAAAGCAGTTTCACGATATTGGTAAAGGCGAGCTAGACCTTGGCGAGCTAGACACTGAAGAAGATAAAAAGGCCCAAGAGGAGTTAGAAAAAGAATCACAAGGCTTGGTTGAACGATTAAAAGAGGTGTTG
>DFBZ01000074.1:0-780 GCA_002366835.1 Gammaproteobacteria bacterium UBA3067 | reverse complement strand
GCGCAAATGCGTCAGATTATGGAAGCAGCGGGACAAGCCATGCCGAGCAGCAAGCCCATATTGGAGATTAATCCTGCTCACGCGCTGGTTGAGCGTGTTGACCAAGAGCAAGATGAGGATAGGTTCAAAACCTTATCGAGTATTCTTTTCGACCAAGCTGCACTGGCGCAGGGTCAACAGTTAGATGATCCCGGCGCTTATGTGAGCAAGGTGAATAATTTGCTGCAGGAGTTAATGAACTAGTCAGTTTTTTCTGTAATTATTCAGCTTATGCCCAAAGGTGTGTGACTTTTGGGCATCGCTGGATGCTTATTCATCTCGTTATTTTGTATCGAAATATGTATTGTTTTAACCCCCGCTGTGTCTTGGCGGGGTGTCCTGTTGAGTTATCAGCTCCCCCTCCTTTTTGCGTCAATTATTAGACATCCGCTACACCTAAACTAAGATTGAATATGTGACGAGAGTTTTATTCCGCTCACAAATTTGGCATATACATTGCTTTTATTTTGTCGTATTGAAGAGGGTGCCCAAAGCCCTATTAATGTGTTCAGAGGCGATTTTCTGGTGTTTCTGGTCATGGAAGAAAGTAAACAACATGCTTGGCTAAAAGACAGAAAGATACGAGCATATATTGAATGCGCCAAGCCCTTATGAGGTGATTATGCAAGATTTAAGCACTCATCAGCCGATTAGTCGTCATATCGCTGAGCAATCTCAAAGAGACCTCCTTCCTCAACTTTTGGATCACTTGAAACGAGTTGAAGAGCTGGATGACGGCTA
>DFBZ01000022.1 GCA_002366835.1 Gammaproteobacteria bacterium UBA3067 | reverse complement strand
TTAATTATGAAAATTTAGCAAATTAGTGTGTCCGGTTTTGTTGACCAGAACATATGTAGGCACTAATAAAAAATCATTAAAGGCTCCAATGACAAACCAAAAGCTGCCAAATATCGCAGCTCCAAAAAATGCTGTTCTAGGTTTTGAAATATATGCTGACATCCCATTCTTCATTGACTTTACCCGTAGGTTCATAACGCTGCCAAGACGCGCAGCTTTGCAGTGAATCAAAAGGCGCAACGAAAAAAACTGTCGCTATGCTTAACCACTCTAGGGGAAACCACTCTAGGGGACACCCATAAAAATATCCATAAAAAACAAGACTCTAACCCAGCTATTACCTTGCCGCCATGACCGATATCTTGAATTTTTCGTTTAATATATGAAATCACGCATTGGCCCACAATGTTTCCAAGTCGAGTAAATTTAATCAATTTTATTGGGTGTCCTTAGGATTTCCGCTTCTGGGAGTCTCGATTCAAATCTCAGGCCTAGTTAAGCGAAGAAGCCGTATTATCCTGCATGGCATACGTTGATTTAAACCCCGTTCGCGCGAATATGGCTACCACACCCGAAGCATCTGAATACACCAGTGTTAAAGAACGCATTAAACCGCAATTTAATCCCGACCTGGCGGTTAAAGAACAAATTGAACACCAAAATCTGCTCCGTTTTACTATTGCTGCAAAACCCTTAGCCCGATTTGAGGGCAACGAAAAAAATGGCCAACACAATGGCATTCTATTTTCCCTTGTTGATTATCTAGAACTCGTTGATTTTACTGGTAGAATTATCCGGCCAGACAAACGTGGTGCTATTCCAGACAATCTCCCCCCAGTACTGGAACGCATAGGTATCGACTTGGAAACATGGCACACCAACGCCACCGAATTTGATTCCATTTATTGCAAACGGTTTACCAAACCACGGGAAAGGAAACGCTTAGCGAATACTGCTTAGCTTTTAAACATCTCCTGCTGAAATATTCTTGAAAGTGAGATTACCAATGATTTCGCGCACCTGACTGTTGAGAAAAAGGGAAACTTTTATTCTTTTTTATTAGTATTCCGCCGATTTAATGCCTTCCGCTGAACGCACGCATTTATTTTAGTGGCTATCCCTCAGCCTTCGGTTTGGATTTTTTTGTTTTTCTTAGCAATGCCTGTCCTACCTATTTTATTCAACGGTCAGCAGAATCGTTAATCGGTCCGACTGATGTGGCATAGAAAGACCTGACCCTACTTTTTTCCTTTTGGTTAATCTATTAATATCAATTACTCTGACCCCCTTGATGGGCGCTTTGAGTGTCCCTAGGCGGTGTATTAATAAATAAACACCGCTCCTGTTAAATCCGCTTTTTCAGCGCTCTCAAAATCGACATCACCCATCGCACGCAAACCATCAATTAATCGGTGATCACTGTAGCTACCTGCAATAACACTTTGGCCGCTGCTGTCGATTGCCAAAGACTTATCACCTCCTCCTTTAACAAAAGAAATCTTATTCCAACTGTCTTCCTGTAGCTTGTAAAGATGATGCGCGGACCAAGAAAACGGTCGGTTGTCATTTGGGCTTTCCTCCAGATAAAAGCCTCTAGCCCATTGGCTATATTCACTTGAAGAGATAACAAGAGTGTCGCCAGGCCCATTAAGAGCAATAGCCACTCCAAATTTTATATGATCAACAGGATTATCTGACGCTAACTTAACGTGGAGTCCAAAATTGTCACCCTCACTACGTCTATAGACGTAAACTGCTCCAGAGCTGATGCTGGACGATTGAATATCATCTTCCCAGGGAGCCGATACTACTACAGTGTCACCACTATCACTTATCGACACTCCAGCTCCATATATCAATCTTTTCTGACTTACTGGCGAGATAAACTTGGCTATTTCCACCCAGCTATTATCTTTTAGCTCATAAGCATAAGCGGAACCAATTGATAGAATGCCCGCGTCTAGGTCACTTTCTCCTGGTGCACCAACAACCAGAGCACTACCAGATGAAGTAAGCTTTATTGAATCTCCAAAGCGAAGTAAATCGTTCTGGTCTTCAGGTTGAATAAAAGCGCTTTGTTGCCATCCAGTTTGACTATATTCAAATATGTAAACCCCGCCAATTCTAAGGCTTGAGTTCCTTAAGCTTTCTTTTCCTCGCGCTGATACAGCAAGAGTGTCCCCTTGTGCATCCAGACTGACGACTCCCCCAAAATAGTCGAATTCATTGCCATTGGGGGCCTTTAAATAGTATTCAAAATCCCATTTCAATCCGTTGAATCTATATACATAAACAGCACCGCTAGACTGCTTGCTATTACTATCCGGTAGGCTTCGTAAGCCATCCTCAGTGTGTGCACCAACGGCTATCACACTGCCGTCCTGGCTAAGGCTAATGCTCTCACCAAAAGCATCTTCCCGCTCCCGATTGGGTGCCTGAACTAAACTTGCAAATTGCCACTGATTATTGATCTTTCGATAGATATAAACCACACCGCTACGGTAAAGCTCTTCGTTTTGCTCTCCATGCGGATCATCTGACATTAAACCATCATTGACTGCCGCGACAGCCATTACTCTACCATCCATTGACAAGGCGACAGCATTACCAAAAGCCTGACGTCCGGATGCCCTTGGTGCTTTTAGATATCCTACGGCATCCCAAAGTTGTTCGGTTGCAAAAAATTTGTCGCTATCGACACACCCTGCATCATTACAAGCTCGAACAACATACGCCTTCCCCACCTGTTGATGAAGCGCTACATCGCTTATTGTCACCGTGCGGTCACCGCTTGCTGGAATTTTGCTTCCAATATTGATAAACCCTCCCTCCTGGCCGAATTCCTCCATAACCTGATAGTAAGATGCATATTCAGAAAGGGACCACGAAAAACTCAGCAACCTTAAACCAGTTGATACATTAACCTCAGATACGGCCTCTGGCGGCAGCGCCATCGTGGACAAGGTAATTATATTGGATGGTAAGTTTAAATTTCCTGCGTCATCCGAAAATGCTGCCGAGTGAACACTTGCAACCATCTCTTCTTGCTGTTGCGAAAAGTTTACAACTGCCGTGTAGCTTCTGCCAGAATTTGCAGTGAATGCAGTAATCTCCGCACTTTCAAGGTCAATATGCTCAGCCGTAAAGCTAGTAACATCTTCTGAAAATGTAATGGATAGCTCAATTTCATTGACAGAGTGGTCGCTATTGAAACTTAAAACGACGTGAGTCAACATCGGCTCTGGTGCCGTTGTATCTTCGCCTCTCACCGTTAGTACTGTGGATGCATTGTTTCCCAGGCCGCTTTGTGTTCGAACGGCATCTTTGGGTATGAAAATTACAATATCCTGCCTTGATCCATCTGGGACAACCGAAAACGTATACGAGCCGTTATCCGGCAGACCTATAGAGCGAACCGTCGCATTAGTTGTACTTAAGGAAGAAGTAGAAACAAAAGAAAGGTCTTCATTAAATGAGGCTGTAACAATAAATGGTTCAGGTGACTCCAAAAACTCGTAGCTATCACTTTCTATCGAGATGGAAGCATCAACCCGCTCCACGGCCTCTACATTATCGTATGTTTCCGATAGATCAGGCTCCCTAGGGCCTTCACTATTTCCATCGCTGCCGCAAGCGGTTAACAGTAATGCGATTACACAAAGCTGCAGGTACTCTAAGAAAGTTTTTGTACCTATATGATGAATTACCATTTCTGGCTTCCTTATTATCAGTAGTTCACACACTACAACAGGATGCCCAAGCTCAAAAGAAAGCAGTAAACTCAAGCAAAATTAGGGGATCTATATCGGCCAGCTAGTCCTTGAAGGTTTCTGTGCCCGGTGCCTGAGCAATGGAATAAGTGTGTTTCCAATTTTGAGACGCGATTCTATCAAAGGGAGTTCGGCGACTACCAGGGAAAACGCCCAAATATCAGTCATGGTTACAAAGTCTATACAACAGGCGGGAAGTCCAGACATACAGTTATTATAAAAAAATCGATTACTTCAGTGACAGGGCTCCGCCACTCACCGTACCTAAGCACCACGTCTTCATCTCATCTTATTTTGCTAAGCCCTAGGAAGTCCGCCCCACCCGAGCCGCACCCGTATGAGCGAAGGAGCTAGAGAGTCAAGGAGTCAAGGAGTCAAATTAAACCCTAGATACCGACCTCTTGGGGTGGGATTACTCTGACCCCTTCAATATATTTACTTTATTGTAGCTTTTGTTCATCTTCTTGATTTGCTAAATTCGGCAAAGTGGCTCTAATTGTTGCCTTCAGGTCTTCACCTGCCTGAAGCGGATTCTCAGTATCCCAAGGTATTGTAAGATGGTGATTTGTATCAAAGTGTGTTTTTTCTTTTTCAAATTTTGATTTTTCACATGTGTAGATTACTGGCTTACCAAGCCCTTCAGCATACCCAGCCTCCCAATATGCACCAAGATTATCATGTGTTAAATCGGCTACTATGAAATCAGATGCTTGTATTTCAACACGAAGTCTATCATCGATTAATCCTGCCTTTGGTTCATCGCTAAGAATTTGAAGTTCAAATCCTGTTTGTTTGACTGCGGGTTTAAATACATCCTCCAATATCTCATTTAGCTCCTTAACACCAAATTTCATTGCCATAAATGCTTTTCGATATGTTCCTTCACCATGCTGTAATTTTTCAAAATACTCCCACCCTTCAAATGACAAGGTAACGTTGGCTCTACCAGGCGCACCTATTGTTTCAGATAAATTACCAGCTACTAACCCAACATCAAATAAATGACGAAGAACAAGAGTAAAACCTTCGGGCGATTTTGCCCCTATTATTGTTCTATGAGTGCTTGGTTCAACCCAGATTGCTTCTCCTGGGCTTTCAACATTTTCAGCTAGCCAACGGATAAATAGGTCCGCCTGCTCTCTTGGCTTTGGTAAAGAACGCTTTAGTATTTCATCTACAGTATTTGTATAAAGCTCAGGACAATCTTTGGCGTTTTGCATGAGCCTTATAGCATAACTTATTTTTGTACTTGCATCCTTTTCAGTTTCAATAGCGTGGGGTAAGCTTGCTACCAATGACCTTGAAAATACGAAGTCACCACACAATGGACATGAATAAATTGTTACATCCTTACCATCAGGAGCATCATTTTTACTCGTTAGTTCAGATGCACAAACTGGACATTTATCAACCATGGTTATTTAGATCCACTTAAAGATATAACATTTTCCTTTGGTGCAGCCGAAACAGAGCGAAGCAGCGTTTAGGCTGCCCCAGCCACGCAGCGGCAACAACAGCAACTTGTTAAGTGTTTGACGCACTAGGCGCACCCATTATTTACACCTGCAATTCCGCAGAAACATTTCCCCACGAAACATCGGAGGAAACGGCGAGTTTACAACCTTGCTCCAGTGCTGCCTTTAATATTTGGTGATACCAATCGAGACAGCTCCATTTACGAGGAGCACCGCCAAAAAGTAACCACGCTCTTTATTCCAGCGCACTTCCATGGCTTCTCGATAAATCATTGGAAATGATGTGCAAGAAGGCCTGAGATATAGCCGACCTTCATCATCAGTCCCTATTTCTTCGATTTTATCTTCCATACTCGTTTAGACACTTAACAGTAAGGTTTCCAGCACCAGACGTAAAATTCCGCGTCATATGACGTATTGCGTCCAGCCGGTCAAAATTCAACCCTATTTTACCCAATAAAAAAACACCATAAAAACTTGGCTATTTTCTATACCCTGCTTCCACGTCACCCCATGTAAAACTTTACGCCCGCTTCCCTGATCCCACTACCAAGCTACCGCACTTCGCGGCTTATTTTCACCCTCGCTAACCAACAACTCAAAAAGACAAACTCAACTGCAAGCTAGCATTAAAGCGTGGGGGCAGTATTAACAAATCTTCCGCAAAAGGCACGTTTGTTTCACCCAGACTCGGCCTAAAAACTCCTTCATCACCCAAAAACCAACCCATAGATGTAGACAAAGCCAGGTCACGAAAAAGCTGTGTTCGATATACCAGTTGCGTTACGCCGGTTTGATCATCAAGGTTTGATATTGCTATTACGCTAATGCTTTGGTCTTGATCACCTCCCAAGCCGTTGATACTCAACCCCACGGCAGCATACTCTTTGCCAAAATAAAGTGGATTGAAGTTCGTCGTACTGCCGGGAATAAAGCTATTTATAATTATAGAAGGCAGCACATCTCGATTTGTATACCCAGCTTCGTTGTAAAAATATTCGCCATTAATAATCAGGGTTTTATTGTCGAAAATAGTGCGCGTGTAAAGAAATCCGGTGGAGGTCTGCTGAAACCACTCTTCTGATCTATCGATGGTTTGCGAGGCGTCAAGCAGGTCAGCAAGAAGAAACTGTGCTGGGCCAAGTGCTTCGATAACAAATGGCCTTGGGTCGTTATGAATGGCGGCGGCGGATATTAACCAGTCAAAATATTTGAATCCAACGGATGCATCAAAGCCGAGGCGCAGCTGGCTATCCTTGCTGTTTTTTAGCGATAAGGCATATTCGCCAGATTTGGATAAATACTCAATGCGTAACAATGCGCCGATTTCATCCAGTGTTTCGGTGTCATCTAACTGGGCAATGGCGTAGATATTCAGGTTGTTATCGGGAAGGGGGATTTGCAGTTTGACTAAGTTTACACCTAGGCGCTGATCAGTGAGATCAAGAGGGTTGTATCTGTCTACGTTGAGAAAGTCAGTCGGTTGCCATACAAAGCCTGTACCGAGTTTGGTGGGCTGTTTACCTAAGGTAAAATAGTAACCCTGATCAATACTAAATTTTATCCATAATTGGTCAACATCATTTTTTTCACCTAGCTGAGAAAGAACAAGCGGGACAATGTTTTTCTCGCTGGCAACGGAGTTGGATAGCTTTTGCTGGAAATAGAAGCGCAGATCATCATCTAAACGTGCATCAAAATAGAGGTCGACTATTCCACTGGTGCTTAGTCGCCCATCACTGAGCTGGCTATTTTCAGGAATGAGAAGAGAGTTTGTATAATAAAAACGCCCGCCAATATCCAGGTGTTTTTCTTTTTGTTGCAGGGCTTCTTTAAGCGCTAATTTAAGGGATGAATTTTCTCCCTTGGCCTCGCTGTCTGCTTGCTCGCTAAATAAGGTGGTGTCTTCCTCACCAAATAAATCGTCTTCCCGTTCATCAGCATTTGCAGCTTGATAAATAAGAATACAGCAGGCGAATATGGGAAATAATAGTAAGCGCAGAAGGTGCTTCAACGGCTTTTAGCTTCCAGCCAGGCTTTTGTGAAGATTTCTTTGGATAATTGTCTGAGGGCAATTTTATCAATCACCATGATGGTTTGATTACCTTTTTCCACTTCATCATAAATGCGGGTTTCCATTGGGATGAAGCGCTGGGTTTCGCCTTCATCCCCTACCTTGCGCCATTTGGTGCGATAGGTGGTGCGCAGTAGTCGGCCAGATTGCGCGTATTCCTGCACTTTTAGGGCGAAACTTTTGCTAGGTTCGATCCACAAGCCGATACGCTGGGCTTTGACTTGTATGCCTGGTCGGGCGGTGAGCGCAATATGGTAAACAGGAAATTCCCCAAGTTTCTCCAGGGCTACGAATTCGGCGCTATATTCTTCTGATAAATTCCAGTCATCAAAATCGGCCAGGTTGGTATCCGTGCCACTGATACGGTCTTCACTCACGCGGGTCCAGTCTCCCGTATTGGGGGTGTAGAGGAAGAGGTTTTTATCCAGTACGAGATAGCCCTTCCCTGCATCCGTTTTGGGTTTGAGAAATAGCATGGTGAGGTGGTTGCTCTGGTCTTGTCGAAAAACCGCCATTTTATATAGCAAGTCGCCTTTTTCACGGTGTTTTTGCTGAAGGAAAATTTCGGCATTAAAGTCGGTTTCGAAACGACTTAATTCATCCATTTTCTTAACCAGCGTATTGACCTCCGTTTGATTGAGAGATGTTGGTAGCGTATTGGCGGTGACGGCTACGGGAAAAAGGAGAAACATCAACAACAGGCGTGCTAGCGTAATGTTATTGCGAATATGCTTACGAATATAAAGAACTTGTCGAATCATAATTATTTTATTCAATATGGTTGATGGCTTGTAATGGCTGGATGTGAGCCGCTTTTATGGAAGGCAATAACGCGGCAAGAGAGGTGACAGTGGAAAAAATAAAAATGGCCCGCACAATCTCGAATAAACTGATTTTCAAATTCACCTGATTAGCAAACAGAATAATACGCATGGCTTCGTTGTGTATGGGAATTTCCAGTGCGGAAATCAGGCCCACGCCAAGAGCGCCTGCCAGCCCCCCAATCACGGCACCCACTAAACCCAGCAACATGGCTTCTATCATAAAGAGCAGCAATATACCGCGAGAACCCATGCCGATAGCGCGTAGACAACCAATTTCGTTGGTGCGTTCGCGTACGCTAATCCACACTGTATTCATAATGCCGATAATAATAATGATCGAGAGTATCAGCAGTAATACATAACTGACGCCGCGTATGCTGTCCACAACGATTTCCGCTTCTTTGATATCGTCTTGCCAGGTGGTAAGGTCGAGGCGTTGGCCGAGCCAGTCTTGTCTTTCGAGGTTAGGCCAGCGCCGAAAAAGGGAGGCGGATTGATAATCAGTCAGTTTAAAGTCGGCTGCTTCAAGCGCTTGACGTAATTTAATCAGTTTGGCATCAGCACTTTCTCTATCTTTTAAATACACCAATACTCGGGTGCCCACATGTTCATCAATTTGCATCAACTCCTGTACCACGGGGCGCGAGGTAAAGGTGAAAAACTGACTCACCATGCCCACATCTTCCACAATAGCGCCTACGGTCAGGCTGGTCACGTTGGTGCCAATGGCGGTTTTTGCGCGAAAAGAAATCACGTCGCCCACGCCAACACCGAGTTTTTTAGCCTGGGTTTGGAATAATATTATATGGTAGGGTTTATCGAGGGTATTTAGGGAGCCGAGGTTTTCCTTTGTGCCATCGGCATTTGTAATACTCACCGGGCGTAATACGCCGCGCAGGTTTTTTTCGGCGTTTAGATTAATACCCTGTAGAAATAAGTAGACGGAACGGTTCTCGCCGATCATACGGCCCATAATACTGTTCCGGTCCACCATGGAGTCGAGGTCGTCACCAAGGCTTTCTGCGATCACTGCTTTTACTTTGTCGCTGTCATTCAGCAGGGGGGACATACGTGAGATATTATGTTTAAACAAACCCACGACATTAATATGCCCGGCTGCAACAGCGGTTGCCCCCCGTACGAGGCCCTCCATATAACCATTGGAAATACTCTGCAAACCGATATGGATAAACGTGACCAAGGCCACTGCAGAGCCTAGTAACAAGGTGCGCCGTTTCGCCTGAATTAGATTTCGAAACGCAATAGTTAAATAGAGTTTCATGGTTAATCTATTATTCCTTATTCTCGAGCGCTCATGGCAATAATGGGCGGCACCCTGGTTGCCAGTAACGCTGGATAAAAAGTCGCCAGAACGCTAACGGCTAAGATCACCAGCGGGCCTAAGTAGAGATCGTAAATATCAATATCAGGAAATAAACGCGGCCCGCCAAAAAGAAAATAAAATTCAAATCTTGGTGCGGCAATTCCCACTGCGTGAAAATACTTAACGGTGATAATGCCCGCAATGGCACCAAAGAACGCTGCAACCAGGGTGAGCAGCGTGCTTTCTAATAAGAAGATACCCATGATTACACTGCGCCCTGCACCAATAGCCCGCAGTGTGCCGATTTCGCCGTAGCGGTTAATGGTGGACATCAGCATGGCGTTGTTCACAACCACCATAGAAACAAGGAAAACAAAAACGATAAATATCACCAGAATGATTTTCATAACGGAAATCATTTGCCCCACATAACCCGATGCCTTTTGCCAATCAATCACTTGCACTGGCAGAGATTTATTTTGAATGATCGCTTCAATTTCTTTGCGGCTCTTTTTTATTTGGGTTTCATCGTGCAGAACAACGGCAGCACTTAAGACAGCACCTTGATCAATTTCTATTTGGCTGTAGCGTTTTGTGAGGCGTCGGGCTTGTCGTTCTGCCCGGCTTAAATTTTGACTGCTGCTTAAAGTAATTTCCGCTTCTGGTATTTCTTTTTCTGCTTCAAGGGAGATTTCTGCAATTAAGCCTTCTTCAGAGGAAAACAGCTCATCTTCTACGTTTATTCGTGCCCACTCGACGGTGCTAAATTCTTTTTTTAGTTTGTTTATTTCTATTTGTTTTTCTTCGGTCATAAAGCCATAAAGATCTCGAAAGGTCGTCATGTCCACCAGATGAAACAGGGCACTAAAGCCGCTTTTTTCTACCCCTTCAAACTGGTAGGTGCCATAAAAAATAACTTGTTGTGATTCTCCCTCGCCAAATTTCCTCAGGGTGATTTTATCCCCGATATCAATAGGATAAAGGTCCAGTTTTGGCGCGATATGGGTGTAGAAAAAATCGTATCGGGCTAAGAAGTTCTCATCGCTCAAAGCAAGAAATTCTGGTATAAGCGTGTCCAGCTCAGCCTCGGGGGCATTCAAGAAAGTTTGTAAAGCCTGCTGAATATCCAGCCTTGCTTCACTTTCGAAGGATAACAACCACTGTTTGTATTCTTTCGCGCGTCTTTCTACATATTGACCTAGTTCTTTGTCGTCTTTTATCAAAATGTTTTCTTCGTTACGTTTTTCCCATACACGATCGAATACGCGTGCAATGCGATCTTTAATCACCTTTTCATATTGGGTGTCATTGACCAGTACACCGCGCTGGCCAGAGGGGACCATGCCACCTTTGACGATTTTAAAACGGGGAAAGGTGTCTTTAAACCTGTCCAGGTCGGTGCCGATCACTTCCATAAAAACGGGGTTTTCATCATCCATCAAGGGGGCAATGTGGGTTTCAAGGAATTGCAGATTAGGCCCCGGCTCCAGCATTAATTTCTGCCAGAATGTTTCCTTGCGGGCTTGCTTTAAATCCGCCAGAGCTAGCGCAGTTTTTGTTTGCTTGCCACTGAATTTGATAATCAGTTGGTATTCACGATGCAGATGGTCGATTAGATCTTGCAAATGCTGTTGATGAGCGTGTAAGTGCTGTTGTTTTTCCTGCGCTGTTAATTCGGGAGGCAGTTGCTTCAAGGCTTGTCGTATTTCTGCTGCCGCCTGGTCGATGCGGTTTCCACCGTAAACGATGGTGGTGTCGGTGCCCATGGGGATGAGGGCTTTAACGTTGGGGTGTTTTTCTATTTCATTGCGCAAGGTTTGAAAGTCGGCAACGTGGCCAATATGGGGTTTACTGAGGAAGTTCCCCATCATGCCCATCATAGAGAGTTGATCCTGGGCATCTTTATCATACAGCTGCAAATGGCCGGTGATGCTGGCGGTGATGCTGGATTCCATGCCCCGACTAACACTGTCGAGCATGGCATTGGCTGTTACCAATAGAAAAACGCCAATAAAGATAATGCTACCCACCACCAGGTTTTTAACGCGGTGACTCCAGAGGCTGCGTATAGAAAGCTGAAAGACCAGTTGCAGAACGCCCTTATCCACTGAGCGCGACCCCTTGAGTTTCGCCCTGCGCGCTAGATTTCTGCTCGATAGGCTCTTCAGGTAATAGCAAGCCATCCTCAATGGGAATAACGCGATCAACACGGGAAACCACCCGCTGGTCATGGGTGGAAAAAAGAAAGGTGGTGCCGTCGCTTTGATTGATGTCGTGCATCAGATCGATTATTTCTTTTCCAGTGCGAGAGTCGAGGTTGGCGGTGGGTTCGTCGGCCAGCACGATTTTTGGCTGCCCCACGAGAGCCCTGGCGATGGAAACCCGCTGCCGCTGCCCACCCGACAGCTCATTGGGCCGGTGTTTAAGGTGACTGCTGAGACCCACTTGATTGAGTAGTTTTTCTACTCGTGCTTTTCGCTCTTTAGCGGAAAAGCCACCTTGCAGAAGCAGGGGCATTTCTACGTTTTGGTAAACAGTAAGCACGTTGACCAAATTAAAGGATTGAAAGATAAAACCAAGTTTGTGCAAACGTAAACGGGTGAGGGCTTTGTCTGATTCCTGGGTGACGTCTACCCCATCAATGAAGACTTTGCCTTCACTGGGAAGGTCAACGCAACCAATCATATTAAGCAGTGTACTCTTGCCACTGCCAGAAGCACCCACAAGTGCAGTGAACTCGCCTCGGTGCAAGGTGAGATTGATACCCCGCAAGGCAGGCACCGAAACTTTCCCCAGCGGATAGTTTTTAACAACATCTTTCAAGACGACGATTTCGCTACCGGACTGACCTGATTCCATACTGGCTGGCCTGTTTTAAACGTGAGGAATTATTATTGATTTCTATCTTAACTGAATAAGCGATAAACGCTTGTAGAACAATGGGCTTAGTTTTACGAGTGTTGCACCATTTTGCAATAGTTTGACGCGACGCAGGCACCTGACTTATGGGTATGAACGCTACAGATCAGCTTTCGCTGAACAGGATTAACAATGTCCATCGAATTGTTGAACTTACTGATAAGAGTGTGGCCGATATTGTAGAATTTCTGCACGCACTAACGGACCCCTGTGTAAAAGACCGCACTTGTCTTGCCCCATGGATCCCTGATGAAGACGAGACCGACCCCAGCGGCCTTC
>DFBZ01000141.1:552-33138 GCA_002366835.1 Gammaproteobacteria bacterium UBA3067 | reverse complement strand
ATCGGACCGACATTATGGTAGTTCAACCCGTGCCCCGCATTGACAACTAATCCGACTTGTTGCGCGTAAGTGACGGAACGCACAATACGATGGTAATAATCCGCTTTAGCTTGTTTCCCTTGTGCATCAGCCCAATGGCCAGTGTGAATTTCAATGGTACTGGCACCACATTGTTTTGCGGCATCAATTTGCGCAAAGTCTGCATCTATAAACAGTGATACCTCAATTTCTTGTTCCGCAAGTCGCTCGCAGGCATCCTTGATAGACGAAAAATTTTTCACCACATCAAGCCCCCCTTCGGTGGTGAGCTCCTCGCGTTTTTCTGGCACCAGACAGCAATATTCCGGCTTTAGCTCTTCGGCAATTAGCAACATTTCTTCAGTCACTGCCATTTCAAGATTAATGCGTGTCTGACAGACTTCTTTGAGCAACCTTAAGTCCCTGTCCTGGATATGACGGCGATCTTCCCGCAGGTGAAGGGTAATACCATCAGCACCTGCTTGTTCTGCAACTTGTGCACCATAAATAGGATCAGGATAACGTGTGCCTCGCGCCTGCCGAAGCGTAGCGACATGGTCAATATTCACGCCTAATAACAGCGGCCTTAATTCAGGTTTTAGTTCAGACACACTCATTCCTCTTTATGTTTCCGAAATAAATTTCGGCTGTTTAGTGGTTTATCACCCAAATGAATAGCCAAGGATTGTCGCATAATCTGCTTGGCGGCACGGCGCGTTTGCAACTGACTGTAGTCATCCCGCCCTATTGCAACAATGCGCTCTCCTAGAAAGACCCGCCGGCCTGGTGCTTGCTCATGATCATTAAATCGAACAAAACCCACTTCGTTCACAAACTCATAGAGAGTGTTTTCTGTCAGCTTATTACCACTATGTGCATCGTTAGAATAGGACACACTGTAACCCAGTTCATCGAGCAATTGTTTTTCGAACTTACGCAACACCGGCTCAATATCACAGCCGTGTTCAAGCTGATGGAGAGCCTCACAATAACTGCCGAACAATAAAACCAGTGGCTCGCCTTCCTGGAGCAGACGATACATTAACTCGTTAAGGTAAAAGGCGCTAAGCAAATGTTCGCCCTGGAGAAATGTGACTTTGCCAGCTTCCTCAATAGTGGTGATACTTTTTAGATCTGTACGCCCTTTCCAGGCGATATGCAGGGGTAAAAAAGGCTGGATCACTGCAGCATTTTTTGCAGACTTCCCTTTTACACTGCGGACAACTCCAGACAGAGCGCCATATTCATGACTGAAAAATTTAACAATGGCGCTGGTGTTCCGGTAGGGGCGCGAGTGCAAAACAAATGCTGATTTTAATTCCGCTTCAAACCCCACAGCGAACGACTCTTATACGTCAGCCATGAGGGTTGCCACAATAAAAACCCTCTTATTCATCTTTATACCCTAGGCTGCGCAAGGCTCTTTCATCGTCAGACCAGCCGCTCTTTACTTTCACCCACAAATTCAACATGACTTTACTTTCGAGTAAATCTTCCATATCAAGCCTTGCATCGGTGCCAATTTTTTTAATACGCTGGCCTTGCTTGCCAATCACGATGGATTTTTGGCTATCCCGCTCCACAAGAATAGCCGCACTGATGGTGATCAAACCCGGCTCACACAGAAACTCTTCCACTTCCACGGTCATCTCATAGGGAAGCTCATCGCCCAGCTGACGCATGATTTTTTCCCGTATTAACTCAGCAACCATAAATCGTTCCGAGCGGTCTGTAATCTGATCTTCATCGTAAAAGGGTTTACCTTCTGGCAAAAAAGCCATGATTTTTTCTTCGAGTTCGTCGAGATTGTCACCTTTAATAGCGGAAACTGGGAAGATTTCTTTGAACTCAAACTGCTCGGCAAGAAATTGCAGATGAGTAAGCAAACGTTGTTTATCTTCTACCCGATCGACTTTATTCACCACCAATATAACCGAACTGTGACTATTTTTGAGTGACGTGAGGACGTGCATATCATTATCTGTCCACTTCAAACCATCCACGACAAACAGAACCAGATCAACATCCACCATTGAGCTGGTTGCTGCACGATTCATATAACGGTTGATCGCTTTGGGAGCATCTTGGTGAATACCGGGAGTATCAACAAAAAGCGCTTGGGAAGTGCCTTCTGTTTTAATCCCCATAATGCGATGGCGGGTGGTTTGCGGCTTTCTGGAAGTAATACTTATTTTTTGGCCGAGGATATGATTAAGCAAGGTTGATTTACCTACATTTGGTCGACCAACTATCGCCACGTAACCAACTCGACCTAGGGATTCTTGATGCACGGATTATCTCTCATTTATCTGGAAAAACTTATGGACTCAGGCAAGGTAGCCAAAACTAAATATAAAGGAACTAGTGCTTGATTAAACCGATACAGTCAAGAAAGACGCATTGGGTTGAGCCTAGCAAAGCCCAACAAACCCAACAGCACAGCCTTTATCACTCTGCAAGGTGTTGGGTTTCATTGCACTCAAGCCATACTGGATACGATCAACCTAAACCCCGAAGCTTGAGTTATTAGAACAGTACTGTCAGGAAAGTTCAGCCAGAATTTTTTCTGCTGCGAGCTGCTCTGCCTGACGCCGACTTCCACCTTGGGCAATTGCGGCACCATCAATGCCATCGACCTTGCAGCTGACAACAAAAATCTGATTATGCGCTTCGCCTTCAATGTTTTCCACCTGGTAAACTGGCAAGGCAGTACGACGGGATTGCAGTAGCTCCTGAAGGCGTGTTTTAGGGTCTTTCTGATGATCATCCATGGAGATATTTTCAAGGAGGTCTTTAAACCAGTTTAAAATAACCGCTCTGCATACTTCCAAATCACTATCTAGGTAGATGGCTCCGATCACCCCTTCCAATGCATCGGCAAGAATGGAATCACGGCGAAAGCCGCCACTTTTAAGCTCTCCAGAGCCCAGCAGAAGGCAATCACCAAATTCAAACTGTCGCGCTACGCGAGCAAGGGTTTCCCCTTTTACAAGCTGTGCCCTAAGGCGACTTAACTTTCCTTCTTTCGCTTTTTCAAATTTTTCGTACAGCGCATCGGCAATAACGAAATTAAGAATGGAATCTCCCAAAAACTCTATGCGCTCATTGTTCTTTGAGCCACTCACGCTACGATGAGTGAGTGCCAATACCAATAGGTCAGGATTATTAAATTGGTATCCGATACGACGGCATAGCGTTTTTTGGAGCGAATTCAATGTGCAACGGCCTCAAATTGATTTTCAAATGATACGAGTAAGTCAATGTTCTGAACGAGCTTCATTCTAACTTCATAATCAATATTTACTGTCAATCGGCCCTTTTCCTTATTTACCACAATATCTTCATTCTTTACATTGTGAACATTATTAATCTGTAGTTGTTTCATCAACACACTTTTTATTTTACTACGGGACATTTTGGTGATACCCGGCTGTTCATCAAGAGCATCCAGAGCCCCCTTGATCGTGTAGTTATCTAAGTAAACCGGTGTGAGTTTTAAACCTGTCGCACCAAAAAACACAATAACGACAATAGTGAACAGTATACTTAAACCCGACGCCCCTTTCTGACGACTTATCATACTCTATTTCTCCTTTCTAACCGTGAAATAACGCGTTTTACGCGAAAATGTAGCGCTTGTTTGACACAATTATATTGAGTATAGAACGACTTGGCCCGTGGGGCTGTTAATAAGAAATAAAGCTGATAGAAAGTTGTTTTAGAAGCATTCTTCACTCGTTGTGCGCATGCTTGAGATAGTGCCTGTTAAAGCCATCTACTCAATACCACCCACGCGACTAAAGACTGGAAGATGTAAACCTGGTTGCTTGGTCATCCAAATAGCCACTGCCTTTCCCACGATATACTTTTCTGGAACCATGCCCCACACCCGACTATCGTTACTGTTATCACGGTTATCCCCCATCATAAAGTAGCTGCCTTCAGGTATAAGCCACTCACGCGCAGCACGATATTGATTGCGGCTAAGGGTATGCTGAACGGTGTGACCGTCCCCCACCAGCTGCTCTTGTAATACTTGTATCGCGGGCTTGCCAGGGGGTAGCTCGGCTAATAAACGCTGACTAACCTCTTTACCGTTTATTGTCAGGCGTTTATTTTCATAGCGAATCTTATCACCTGGTACGCCAACCACCCGTTTAATATAATTAATGCGGGGGTTATCGGGATACTTAAAGACCATTACATCCCCCGTTTGAGGGTCATTCAAGGGCATGATTTTGGTGCCAATAACGGGCAAACGCAGGCCATAGGTAAATTTATTCACCAGGATGTAATCACCAATACGCAAGGTGGGCACCATGGAGCTGGAAGGAATGGTAAAGGGCTCCATCAAAAATGAGCGTAACACCAAAACCAGTAATAGTACGGGGAAAAATGAACGGCTGTACTCTACCGGCAGCGACTCTTTCTCCAATTTGGCGATGGTATCTTGATCCACCTTCGGCAAAGAAGACAAACTCTCCAACTGAGCGGCTTCTATATCTCTGCCACCGGCATAGTTTTGTACCGCTTTCTTCCGTCTCGGCAAGAGGAAGAGCGTATCAAGCATCCATATGACACCAGAAACGAAAACGAGAACCACCAATACCAGAGAAAAATCAATATCCATAAATCAGCCTGTTCACTTCCTTAAAATAGAGGGCAACACTTTATTCATTTGTAATGATTAAGACTGCGCAAACTTGGGCACAGGCTGAGTCGTTACTTTATTTTTCAATTTTTAATACCGCTAGAAAAGCATCCTGTGGAATTTCAACATTTCCCACCTGTTTCATGCGTTTTTTACCGGCCTTTTGTTTTTCCAGCAGTTTACGCTTCCGGCTTGCATCGCCACCATAACATTTTGCCGTAACATTTTTGCGAAGTGCCTTTACGGTTTGGCGTGCAATGATGTGTCCACCTATAGCGGCCTGAATTGCAATATCAAACATTTGCCGCGGAATAAGCTCTTTCATTTTTTCCGTCAATGCACGCCCTTTGAACTGAGCGTCATCGGTATGGCAAATTAACGCCAGCGCATCCACTTTTTCGCCGTTAATCAACACATCTACCCGCACCAGCTTGCTGGGTTCAAAGCGAAGAAAGGAATAATCAAGCGAAGCATAACCACGGCTGACGGATTTCAACCGATCAAAAAAATCGAGCACCACCTCCGCCAAAGGAATTTCATAGCTGAGAGAAACCTGCTTGCCCATGTATTGCATATTTTTCTGTACACCACGGCGCTCGTTAGACAAGGTCATCACATTGCCCACATACTCCTGAGGCACAAGGATGTTCACCTGGGCTATCGGTTCCCGAAGCTCTTCCACCACCGATAAATCCGGCATGGAGGAAGGATTGTCCACTTCAGTCACTTCCCCTTTTTTGGTGAGAATCTGATAAACAACGGTGGGGGCTGAAGTAATAAGGTCGAGGTTATATTCTCGCTCAAGGCGCTCCTGAATAATTTCCATATGGAGCATGCCAAGAAAACCGCAACGGAACCCAAAGCCTAGAGCATCAGAGGTCTCTGGCTCATAAAACAAAGAAGCATCATTGAGTTTTAGCTTCGCCAGGGCTTCTCTAAAAGTTTCGTAATCATCACTGGTGACCGGGAACATTCCGGCAAAAACCTGCGGTTTAACCCGCTTAAAACCAGGTAGTGCTTCAATCTCGGGGGTTTTAATATGAGTTAATGTATCACCCACTGGAGCCCCATAAATATCTTTGATGCCAGCAACCACAAAACCCACTTCACCGGCAGACAATACGCCAGTTTCACTGCGTTTAGGGGTGAAAACACCCACACTGTCAACAACATGAGCCTGTCCGGTGGACTTCACCAGAATCTTGTCACCTTTTTTAATGCGCCCCTCCTTAATACGCACTAAAGACACAACACCAAGGTAATTATCGAACCAGGAGTCGATGATCAGTGCCTGTAATTTTCCCTCTGGGTCACCGACAGGGGCTGGAATACTGGTTACCAAGCGCTCCAACAAGGCTTCTATTCCTAAGCCAGATTTCGCACTCACCTGGCACGCATCCTGGGCGTCAATACCAATGATTTCTTCAATTTCAAGGGCCACACGCTCTGGCTCAGCTTGGGGTAAATCAATTTTATTAAGAACCGGCAGGACTTCAAGGTCCTGATCAATTGCGGTATAGCAGTTAGCAACGGACTGTGCCTCTACACCCTGGGCCGCATCCACCACCAATAAGGCCCCTTCACAAGCTGCCAGTGAACGTGAAACTTCGTAGCTGAAATCTACATGCCCCGGCGTATCGATAAAGTTCAACTGATAGGTTTCGCCGTCTTCAGCAGTAAAATGAAGAGTAACGCTTTGCGCTTTGATGGTAATGCCACGTTCACGCTCAATATCCATAGAGTCGAGCACTTGCGCATCCATTTCCCGCGCCGAGAGGCCGCCGCACAGTTGAATAAACCGGTCAGCAAGGGTGGATTTACCATGGTCAATATGGGCGATAATGGAGAAATTTCGGATGTTTTTTATGTCTGTCACGTGAATACAGGCGCCGGAAGCTTAGGGTGAAAGGAAGAAGGCGGCAAGTCTAACCAATTGTTTGGTATGAGTCACGCTAGGCCTGTCTATGAGTGGGTTTCTGGAGACGTTAATCTAGGATTATAGGAAAAAGCCAAAGGAAGCGTTATTTTTAACAACACATGATACAAATTACTGATTGAGCGTTTGTATTGGTACTGCCCCCGTTACGGCCCTCAGAACCACCGGCTGGAAACTTTCATCGTTCTTGTGGTGATGGTTATAAAGATACACCAGAGCAAAGCCCGCTAAAAAACCGATACCACCACCGAAAGCAGTCACTAGGTCGTTGGCACCATAAAGCCATTGAAAAATGCCCGCGCCCACAATCATCAAAACCAGAGGCAGAAGATAAACAAGCAGCGCCGATTTCACCAGAGTAGATTCCTCCAGGCCCAATACAACCTCATCACCCACCTGAAGTGAAAGAGAATTTAGGGCGCTAATAATGCAGCTTTTTTGCCCCACCACTTTAGCGATACTGCCTTGACCACACGTGGATTTCGCCTCGCAGGACTGACAGCTACTCGTTCGGATGGTTTCCACCTTGGCAAGGTTTCCATCCAAAGCAACGACACGGCCATATTCTTCTAGCATTGTGACTATTCCCGAAGGTAATTAGCTATTGTTTACGCACTACAGAGGCACCGATTTTCCTGATGGCACTCATGGGTAACTCCCCCACAACCGTTATCATCACTTTATCATCAGCCTCATCAATATCAATAGTGTGGCTATATACCGCCGTTGCACCATGGCGACTATGGGGCATGGGCGCGTGCTCTTTGTTCGATGCAAAAGGCTCTATAAAAATAGTAAAAGAGCTCATGCCATCGCTGTAAACCAGCGCATTCACTTTCTCACTTTCTTTGGATAAGTGGCGCACATCACAGGCCGCCATCTTAAAACCCTTTGGCAGCCAACCCGCCTCCCATTCAGAGTCGGAATTAGGAGACATTACGCCATCAAGGTTTACCACGAGAGCCTTATCCATCCGGCTACTGCCTGGGTGATCAAACAGCTTGTGCGGCACATCCACCCCCACATTCAGCTCGACAAACTCGAAGGTCTCAAGCTCTTGGCCTTTGTCTCCTAGCAAGGTGGTTTTCAGTAATAATCCACTTTCGTTATCCAGCCACAGCTTATAGGCATAGCGATATAGGTCTTGGGGCTGCATCAAATACTTCTTCGCCGATCTCCCTGCG
The DNA here is from genome assembly GCA_002366835.1 of Gammaproteobacteria bacterium UBA3067. Taxonomy (GTDB): domain Bacteria; phylum Pseudomonadota; class Gammaproteobacteria; order Pseudomonadales; family UBA3067; genus UBA3067. Next base: position 25,349 of record DFBZ01000141.1, on the reverse strand, counting down.
ATACGATCCTCCCCCTCAAAAGCCAGGGCATAAATTGTATCAATCTGAGCATTCACATGAGAGAACTTATTGGCAAATGGTCCAGAGGGAATACTGTTATCCATACGCACAAAATCTCCGCCTGGATGAATACAAATAAGCTCATCGCCTTTACGAAGAATTTCTGGGCCGCCGCCACTTAAAGGAGTCAGACGCTCAAACTCCTGGCCATCGAAGTTGGTATGAACCACCCTCAGAGAGCGGAGCTTACTGTTTGCCATGTAGATAAAACGACCATCATAAGACGCCGTTCTGAAGGCATGGGACATGCTTTTTAATAACTGATAAGGGCTGGAAGAAACCGCCCTATCGACAGAAGGATTTAAGGATGAACCCTCCGCCCTAAGGGTTTCGCTCAACAGTAAACAAAGAATAATCGTGCCACAGGCTCTCAATCGAAGACTAGAAAAAAACATGATCAATGAAAAAACTCTCGAAGGAACATCTACTTTTCTCCCGCACTAATAAAACGTGCGAATGGCATCATTCCTGCGCTGTTCGCCACGGAAACATGGTTGGCATGAGAGATCATATAAACTTGGAAACGCTGATTAGTGGCCGCTGACTGCGCAGAAAGAGAAGAGGTACTAGCCACCGTAGACGGGGTGATCAGGCGACTGACATTACCACCGACACTTTGGGTAGAAACGGTCTGGGCCGCGACTGCGTTACGAGAAGACGACGAATAACCTGACTGGTCCCGAAACGGCTGCTGAGCAGCGGCAACCAGCGGCTCAGACACTGGCTCACTGGTGGGTTGGAATTCCTGCCAGCTTAAAACTACCGCTAGTGTAAGCGATGCCGCCAAGGCGGCGCTGGAGAGTGGCTTGCCCCAGGAGTGTAAAAAAGCAGTCATGGGCTTATGCTCGTCAGCAACATGAGTCGCTTCACACCAGCCGTCATCGCCTACCGCATTAGAACCATGAGCGGGCTCATCCGCCAGCGCTGCTTTAATGCTTTCACTGAGATCAACACTGCTCAGTGCCTCGTGGCGAAAAACCGTCTTAGCCGCATGATAACGCGACCACTTGTGTGCCAGCTCAGGCTTAGCATCCATTTCGAGCAGGGTTTTACGAAGTCCAAACTCGGATACTTCGCCATCTGCCAGTGCCGAAAGCTCTTCGTTGAGTTTATCTGTCATGGGGACATCTCATTGCGCAAATTATTAACACCTGTCTCATTGGCTATTACCAATCAGGGGTTTTAGCTTCTCGTCTATTGCCTCGCGAGCGCGAAAGATTCTGGAGCGAACAGTACCCACTGGACAACCTAGAATTTCCGCAATTTCCTCATAGCTTAAACCTTCGAACTCACGCAAGGTTAAAGCGGCACGCAAATCCTCAGACAATTCATCCAGCGCTTGCCATACAGTGCGTTGAATTTCATCGGTAAGCAGTTGCGCTTCAGGCGAGTTGACGTCTCTTAGACGCTGTCCGGTCTCAAATAGTTCCCCATCGGCAATATCAACATCACTATCAGGTGGTCTGCGTCCACGACTGACAAGATAATTTTTGGCGGTATTAATGGCAATTCGATAGATCCAAGTATAAAAAGCACTATCGCCTCGGAACTTAGGTAGCGCTCGGTAAGCCTTAATAAAGGCTTCCTGGGTGACATCTTGCGCTTCGCTATGATCAGAAATATAGCGTCCCACCACGGCTAGGACTTTATGCTGATATTTCTTCACCAACAGATCGAAGGCCCGTTTATCACCCTGCTGAACACGCTCAACCAGCGCCTGATCTATAGCCAAGTCAGACATAAAGGTTTTCGCAGGCTATTGCAGAATAAGGCTGCCACTGGGTTTTTACGATCGAATTAAACACTCGTTACCATCGCCAATTCATTCAGTCGAGAAAAAATACGAAACAGCCTATTTGGGAAACCTTTGAATAAGACTTTCATTTATAACTTAATCAAAGGCTCCCATAGATCCCCTAGCAGCTTAAAGCAGCAGAATAATGGGGTAGAGAGGCCCTAAAATCGCCCAAGTATAGGTAGAATATAGAAAATTCGCTATAATCAGCGCCTTAAATTTTGTCAAACAGGGATCACCAGTGACCGCCTACAACCATGATGTGCTCATAATCGGCAGCGGCGCTGCGGGATTAAGTCTGGCCCTGCATGTAGATAAAAACGCCAAGATCGGCGTGCTGAGCAAGGGTACCTTAACGTCAGCAAGCACTTATTATGCGCAAGGTGGCGTTGCCGCCGTGCTTGATGAAACCGACTCTGTGGATGCCCACATTCAGGACACCCTGACTGCCGGAGCGGGCCTCTGCCATGAGGATGCGGTACGCTTCACTGTGGAAAATGGCCCTGGTGCCATTCAATGGCTGGTCGACATGGGGGTTGATTTCACCACTCAAAAAGATAAAACCAGCTACCACCTCGCCAAAGAAGGTGGTCATAGCCATCGCAGAATCATCCACGCGGCCGATGCAACCGGTTTCGCTATTTCCCGCTCCTTGATCGAACAGGCGCAACAGCAAGACAATATTCAGCTTCTGGAAGACTATATTGCCATCGACCTCATCACCCTGAGAAAGCTTGGCCTTCCCGGCGACCGCTGTATCGGCGCTTACATTCTCAACCAACGCACCGGGCACGTAGAAGTACACCTCAGCAAAGCCGTCATACTCGCAACGGGCGGCGCCAGTAAAGCCTATCGTTATACCAGCAACCCCGATGTCGCCACGGGAGACGGCATTGCCATGGCATGGCGAGCAGGTTGCCGTGTTGCAAATATGGAATTTAACCAGTTCCACCCCACTTGCCTGTATCACCCCGAAGCAAAGTCTTTCCTCGTTACCGAAGCAATTCGTGGTGAAGGCGGAATCCTCAAGCTCCCTAACGGTGAACGCTTTATGCACCGTTTCGATGAACGCGCTGAATTAGCGCCACGGGATATCGTTGCCCGCGCCATCGACCATGAAATGAAGCGCCTCGGCGCGGACTGTCTTTACCTGGATATCAGCCACAAATCTCCTGAATTTATTACCGAGCACTTCCCCACGGTCTACCAACGCTGCCTGGAGCTGGGGATAGACATTACCCAACGCGCCATCCCAGTTGTACCCGCCGCCCACTACACCTGTGGTGGTGTTATCGTTGACCTAGATGGACAAACTGACCTGGAGGGTTTGTATACCATCGGCGAGTCCTCCTTTACGGGGCTACATGGCGCCAACCGTATGGCAAGCAATTCGCTGCTAGAGTGTTTTGTTTTCGCCCAATCCGCCAGTAAAAAAATAAACCACCAACTAAAAGAAGACTTCACTTTCCCAGAAATATCCGCCTGGGATGAAAGCATGGTGACCGACTCCGACGAAGACGTCATCATCTCCCACAACTGGGACGAATTAAGAAGTTTTATGTGGGATTACGTAGGTATCGTACGCACAGACAAACGCCTACAGCGCGCCCGCAACCGCATAGAATTACTCAAGCAGGAAATACACGACTATTACAGCAACTACCGAGTAAGCAATGACCTGCTAGAGCTACGAAACCTGGTAACGGTGTCAGAATTAATCGTCCAGTGTGCCCAACTCAGAAAAGAAAGCCGCGGCCTACACTTTACCCTCGACTACCCCCATCTACATAAAGCCATCACGGACTCTGTTCTCACCCCCCCTAATGCACCCTTATTTACTGCTCGAAAAACCAGTGCATTTTGTAGTGGTAACAAATAAAACGTAACAAGAAGGCATTTTTAGCGGCTCTAATAGATAAAGCGCAAAAAGACCTTTAGACGCCTGAACTGATCTGGCGGCAAGCTATCGGTCGTTATCAGCACTGGATAAACCTTTCGCCAGTACCAAGGGCTCTCCACGGGAGAGAAGCGCAAATAGACATAACGCGCGGTTACAACACTATCCCCTAAAAGGGCCACCTCTTGCCATAGCGCCCCCCGCTCCCTACAACGAATAAACCAGCCCACATCGGTATAGCGCAGGCTTTGCACTGCTTTTTTTGATTCCCCCCGAATGCGCCGCCAAATAAGTGCCCAGTACATATTGGCAAATAAAAACAGGAGGACAAGCTTTAGGTACACAGACACGTTCAAGGTAGCCAGCGCGACAGCCGTGAATAGACCAAGCCCACCAGTTATCCGACTTAGGTGAAGCGACGGCACCAAGCGTAGATCAGGACGCCACTTTTCCAAGAACAATTCCTACAATTTCAGCCAATTCTGGGGCATCGGGCTCTGCCCGGTAGGTAAACCACTCGAACATATCCACATCCTGACAATCCAGCAAACGTCTAAACAGATTTTGCTCGCGCTCACCGGCCTGGTTAAAGTGTTTTTCAAAATAAGGAAGCAGCACCACTTCTACTTCTTTGATGCCACGCCGACACTGCCAGCCTAAGCGCCCTTGTTCCGCCTTGTCTATCATGCAAATTTCCTGATTTCTATGGTCATTTTTCGAGTAATATGTCCATTGTCTCAGATTGATAGATGAAGAACACCTTAACGCGACTTTACACAGGTAATAACATGAACGAACCATTATCCTGGCAGGATTTCATTGCCTCATTTCCAACGCAAGATTTGACTGAAAATACCCAAAACACGGCCTGCCGACTTATGGATTTAAACCATCTCGGCCTCATTGCTATACCCGGGGAGGACAGCCAAACATTTTTACAGGGGCAGCTTAGCTGCGACCTGAACCAGCTTTCCGATGAACACTGCCTGCTTGGTAGCCTTAATACAGTAAAAGGCCGCTCGGTAAGTACGCTTACCCTGGCAAAGCTGAATGACACCGTCCACCTACTGCTGCATAAGGATTTGATTGCGGACGTTTCACAAGTTCTAGGAAAGTATATCGTTTTCTCAAAAGCCTCACTGGAAGACCAAGGCGATAAGTGGATTTGTTTCGGCATCAGCGGAAAGCAGGCCACAAACAATATTTCCAAGATACTGCCCGCACCTGTTAAGGATTACGACATCAGCCACCAGAACACGCTTCACTGCATCAAGATTCCCGGCTCCACACCGCGCTACATTATTCTTACACCTTCAGACGAAGCACAGGAAGCCTGGACTGCTCTATCAAAAGACAGCGTCATTGTCAGCAGCTCCCAGTGGCAGCTTGAAAATATTGAAGCGGGTATTGCCGAAGTGGATGCCACCACCAAAGAGCAGTTCCTGCCTCACAACCTCAACCTCCATCTTACTGGGGGCGTTAACTTTGAAAAAGGCTGTTACACCGGCCAGGAAGTCATTGCCCGCATGCACTATCGCGCCAAACTCAAACGCGAACTGCTCATTTGCGAGCTGGAACACAGCGACGGAACAAACCCCTCCAGCGCCCCGCTTAACGGATCAGCTATCCAAGATGAAGAAAATCACAACTTGGGAGAAATCATCAATGCAGTGCTTTTTGAGAGTGGCCGGATCAAAGCCCTCGCCCTACTGCCTAAAAAAGAAACTGACGAAAACCCACCCCAGAGAAAGATTCAGATAAACAAACGAGAATTCAATCTAAATAGGGTAGAACGTCCACCCTATGCTATAAATAATAAATAGCGGCTTTTTATAATCCACCTCGTACTCCGCTAGAAAGTTTCAAAATAGAACAAAACTGAGCAACCTTTGCACGGGAAGGGAAACAACTCTCGTACAAGGGTCTCACTGAAATTCAGAATGCGGTGAACGGCCCTCTCAGGTGGGATATTTACTTCCCCCCCAACAATGCTGTTTGTAAAGGATGACAGACAAGGTTTAAATAAGTAACTATGAGTAACCCGGCTGAAGAAGTTCTTAAAGACATTGTTGGTATGATCAAAGAGGACAAACTGGTCTTACCGACACTTCCGGAGGTGGCACTAAAAGCGAGGGAGGCAGCAGAAGACCCTAATATTTCCGCCTTGGCACTGAGCAAAGTAATCACCAATGATGCAGCAATCACTGCTCGGATTATAAAAATTGCCAACAGCCCCCTTATGCGTACCAGCAAGCAAGTGGAAGACCTTCACGTTGCCGTCAACCGCATGGGCATTACCTTCACCTGCAATCTTATTACCAGCTTGGCGATGGAACAAATGTTTCAAGCCACCTCTGACATCATTGACGGTATGATGCGGGATGTGTGGAACAGAAGCACGGAAGTTTCTGGCATCGCCCATGTTCTCTGCAAGCACTACACCAAGCTTCGCCCGGATCAAGCCACTTTGGCGGGCATCACCCACGAAATTGGTGTACTGCCTATCCTGATCTACGCCGAGGAACACCCGAAATTACTTGAAAGCCCCAAAATGCTTGAAAAAATTATCGAAAAAGTACACCCCTACATTGGTGAAATGATATTAAAAAGCTGGGACTTCTCCGAAGACCTTATCGCGATACCAAAAAACTATTTGAAATTTGATCGCAACCCCGGTGCGACACCCGACTACGTTGATTTAATCACCGTAGCCGTGCTGCAAAGCTACGAGGGCAGCGACAACAAGCTTGGCGCCGTCGATCACAGCACTGTTGGTGCTTTTTCTAGGTTAGGAATAGATACATCAGGAGAAGAGGAGACAGAAGATCTGTCCGAAGAAATGGAACAAGCTATGGCCTTGCTTAACAGCGAAGGCTAAAAAAATGCAGGCCGCAGAGCGGCTTCACACCCACCTTTTTATTAGCCGAGCCAGTTAATCGGCGTCTTATGGTGCTCGGCAAGGTAGGCATTCGCCTTAGAAAAATGCCGACATCCAAAAAAGCCCCGGTAGGCAGAAAGCGGAGACGGATGGGGCGCTTCTAAAACCAGGTGTTTCGAGCGGTTGATAAACTGCCCCTTACGTCGCGCGTAGCCACCCCATAGCAAAAAAACCACCCCTTCACGCTCTTCATCCAAGCGACGAATCACCGCGTCGGTAAACGTTTCCCAGCCTTTACCTTGGTGGGAAGCCGCCTTGCTTCGCTCCACCGTTAGCACGCTGTTCAGCAACAACACACCCTGCTCGGCCCAACGCTCAAGACAGCCTGAGGTGTTTTTTAAAGGGCCAATATCACTACCAATTTCTTTAAAGATATTTTTCAATGAAGGCGGCAGCGCCACATTTTCCGGAACTGAAAAGCTCAGACCATGGGCCTGACCGTCACCGTGATAGGGGTCCTGCCCTAATATCACCACCTTCACTTCATCAAAAGGCGTACTATCAAGTGCTTTAAAGTAATCTCCCCCCTCAGGAAAAATCACTTTGCCCTGCTTCTTTTCATTCAGCAAAAATTGCTTTAGCTCGCTCATATAGGCCGCCTGAAACTCAGGCAGTAGCCGCTGCTTCCAGCCACTTTCTAAAATCACTTGTTCAGCAAAATCCGCCATTGAATGAAAAACTATACCTGTGGCCGCATATGGGGAAATAAAATCACGTCGCGAATTGAGGGGGAATCCGTAAACAGCATCACCAGCCGATCAATACCGATCCCCTCACCAGCGGTGGGTGGCAAGCCGTATTCCAGCGCAGTAATGTAGTCATCGTCCTTAAACATCGCCTCGTCATCCCCGGCTTCTTTTTCAGCCACTTGCTGTTGGAAACGCGCGGCCTGGTCTTCTGAATCATTCAACTCAGAGAAGCCGTTAGCGATTTCTCGGCCGCCAACAAAAAACTCAAAGCGATCTGTCACATGGGGGTTATGATCATTAACACGCGCCAAAGGAGAGACTTCTTTGGGATATTCGGTAATAAAGGTGGGATCAATCAAACGCTCTTCCACCGTTGCTTCAAATATTTCCGTCTGGATTTTACCCAGCCCCCAGATGGATTTAATCTGAATATGTAATGACTCTGCTACCGCCTTGGCCTGTTCAAAGTCCGTCACCTGCTCTTCTGTCAAAGTCGGGTTATATTTGAGGATTGATTCCACCATGGTGAGGCGTGTAAAAGGGTTGCCAAAATCATGCTCCTCACCCTGATAAATAATCTTGGTATTCCCCACCAGAGTTTCCGCAATATGCCGCAACATACCTTCGGTTAAATCCATTAAATCTCTGTAATCGGCATAAGCTTGATAAAATTCCACCATGGTGAATTCAGGGTTATGACGGGAGGAAAGACCTTCGTTACGGAAATTACGGTTAATTTCAAACACTCTTTCAAAACCACCCACTACCAGTCGCTTTAAATAAAGCTCAGGCGCGATGCGTAAATAAAGCTGCATATCCAGGGCGTTATGGTGTGTTACAAAAGGCAAGGCCGTTGCACCACCTGGAATAGCTTGCATCATGGGCGTTTCCACTTCGAGGAAGTCACGCTCTAACAAGTAATTCCGAATAGATTCAATAATACGTGAGCGCAATAAAAAGGTGCGACGGGTTTCTTCATTCACCATTAAATCAATATAACGCTGACGATAACGGGTTTCTTGGTCAGACAAACCACGATGCTTATCAGGTAATGGGCGTAGCGATTTGGTTAACAACTCTATTTTTTCGATGGCAATGGTCAGCTCACCGGTTTGAGTTTTAAACAACGTACCTTCCGCGCCGATAATATCGCCCAGATCCCATTTTTTGAATTGCTGATTGTAAAAGCCTTCGGGTAAATCATCACGGCGCACATACAGCTGGATACGACCAGTCATATCCTGAATCGTGGCGAAGCTGGCCTTGCCCATAATCCGGCGCAACATCATGCGCCCGGCTACTTTGACCCGCACCCCTTTGGTTTCAAGCTCTTCTTTATCAAGCTCACCAAAAGTTTCGTGTAAAAATTCTGCGTAGCTATCACGACGAAATGCATTAGGAAAAGCCTGCCCTTCTTCGCGCAAGGCATCGAGCTTGCTGCGCCGCTGGGCGATGAGTTCATTTTCGTCAACAGTTACTTCTTGAGGCGTATTATCTTTAGTCATGGTGTTATTTTTTCTTCAATTCAAAATTAAAATTTTATAAACCGGTTTTCAGGCTGGCTTCAATAAACATATCAATATCCCCATCCAAAACCGCGTTGGGGTTGCTGGTTTCGACTCCTGTGCGAAGGTCTTTCACACGGGATTGATCCAATACGTAGGACCGAATCTGACTGCCCCAGCCAATATCAGACTTTGAATCCTCCAGTACCTGCTGGGCTTCACGTTGTTTATGCATTTCCAACTCATACAATTTTGCCTTGAGTTGTTTCATAGCCTGGGCTTTGTTTTTGTGCTGAGAGCGATCATTCTGACACTGCACCACGGTATTGGTGGGCAAGTGAGTAATACGGATTGCAGAATCGGTTCGGTTTACGTGCTGCCCACCCGCACCACTGGCACGATAGGTATCAATGCGTAAATCAGCGGGATTAATATCAATTTCGATATTTTCATCCACTTCGGGCGAAACAAATACCGAGGCAAAAGAGGTATGCCGGCGATTACCTGAATCAAAGGGGGATTTACGCACCAGGCGATGCACGCCGGTTTCCGTTCGCAACCAGCCAAAGGCGTATTCACCCTCATAATGGATAGTGGCACTTTTAATTCCCGCCACATCTCCATCAGAAACCTCGATCAGTTCGGTTTTAAAACCGTGGCGCTCACCCCAACGAAGAAACAAACGCAATAACATATCGGCCCAATCTTGGGCTTCGGTTCCACCGGAACCCGCCTGAATATCAAGGTAAGCGCTGGACTGATCCATTTCACCGGAAAACATACGACGAAATTCAAGCTGTGCCACATCGGCATCTATCTGCGCAAACTCACTGACTACATCGTGAACCGAAGCTTCGTCGTCTTCCTCAAGCGCCATTTCAAGCAAGTCTGTTAGGTCGCTTACGCCAGTGGAAACATCCGCAAGCACCTTTACTACGGCCTCTAGTTCTACGCGTTCTTTACCTAAGGCCTGTGCGCGCTCTGGTTCATTCCAGACATCTGGCTGCTCCAGCTCGCGTAAGACTTCATCGAGACGTTCATTCTTGATCTCGTAGTCAAAGATACCCCCTTAGCGCGTCAACACGGGCGGCCATATCTTTGAGTTTACTTTGCAGTGCACTAATTTGTAATTCGCTGTGATCCATACCGTCCAACTGGGTTGCGTCATCGCACCCTAGTAACCTTGAGCAGAAAGCTTGTGGAAGAAGCCATCCAAACGGCGAATTTTACCTGATAAAAACAAAGCTGTCTCAACTATCCCATAACCCTACACGCAAGAGACCGCAGCACCCGCAAGCGTAAAGCGGAAGTCAAAGCCCTTCTAATGGACGGATTTATGCCAGCAACAAAAAGACAAGCCTTACAACATCTCAATCTTATAACCCAGCGCCTCCAGCTCCGCCAGCACGCCATCCTTGCCCACCAAATGAAGCGCCCCCACGAGAACAAGTTCCACCTCCGCTGATTTTGTCATTTCTACCAGCTTTGGAATCCATGCCTTGTTTCGCTTTACGATAAGGTTATTGTAAACCTTCGGAAAATCCTGCTTGAAGGGCATCAAAAGTTCGGCATTCATCTTATCAATATTCCCACTTCTCCAAGACTTCTTAATCGCTTGCATAATGGAAGGCAGCTCGTTGATATCACGCAGGGTGTAGCGAATAAACTCATCTTCCTGCCCCAGGCCAAGGTTTTCGATAAATGCCAACTGCTCGTCCACAGTTTCGAGAGCAAGCAATGCCTTCCGGTCACGCACAGCGCGAGCATTAAAGTGCTCATCAACACCGGCTCCAGCAAGGCCCAGTCGCTGTAACTCCATAACGGTAAGTGTCATGGACACCATGCCCGGTTTGATATTTTCCATTCTGGCGATAGGGACACCGCGGCTTGATAGATGCTGATTCAAGAGTTGATAAGTGGAATCACTAAGCACCTGCTTTAAACTACTCCCGTCAGAATAAAGCATTTTCGCCATTACTTTTTGTTGAAACTCAGGCGACTGCATGGCTTGTATATCTGTCTCAAAAACCAGAATTTGGGACTGGGAATAGGCTTTATCAAAAGAAGCAGGAAGCGGGTAGTCGGATTCCCCCAAGACATGAACTGTTCCACCAATATAAAGCTGAGAATCGCCCTTGCTTACTTTCCATACTGGCGAACTTGCATAGATCGCACCACTAACAAACAACATCGAAAAGCAGATGGATCGCCACACATTCATACCAATATTCCTTATAAGGCAGCCAAATAGATCTGGGGGAAGGAACACCCAACCCGCTCACTAGGCTTAGACGCAAACTTCAGCCTTATGACTTACCCACTTATCACTGCAACTTCGGAAGCTAATACTCAATAACTCGCTCCTCTCCCGCATCAAGCTTCTCATGGAAAAATTCTAAAACTCGCTGCAGTGCCTCATGGGTCGGATGCCCTTCCTCATTAACCAGATCCGTCGTCAATACCGAATGAGCAATGGGCTTAATACCATGCGTATTACCAAAGCCTGAGTCAATTTCGATATCTACGAAACCCTCACCTAACTCTTCCTTTAATTTTTTAAAACGCACTCCTGGGCATATCATATCGCCAGTAAAACGCAAACCCATCACCTTTTCACCTTGAGCCACCCTCTCCTTCACGCGGCTCATCTCTTCTTGGCCAATATGCAATCCACTTCTCTGCTTTTGAGTAAGACCAAAAGGCAAGCTGGGCTGACTAAGAACCGGCGCCATCACCGAATCATCCGCAAACAGTGATAAGGCAAAGTTACCCGTTAAACACATACCCACCACGCCCACGCCCGGCCCACCCAGCTCTTGATGGGTTTTCCGGCATAACGCACGCAGATAATCGGTAATGGGGCTCCCCGCACCTGCGGCAAGCACGCTAAACTCCTTACTAATACACGCCCGAACAAACTGCTCACCCAAGTAAGCCACCGACAGCTTTTTGCCCGGCGTACCAAACAAGCTTGGCATCACAACGCTAAAACCACTGTCAGCAACCAAGTTGGCAAAACGTTCCACCTGCGGCGTAATGCCAGGAATCTCATGAATGATTACCACACCTGGCCCGTTTCCTTTATGAAACACCGGGCAGGTTTTCCCCTGAAAGCTAAACCGGCTTTGTTCAAATCCTTTTAGAGACATAGTGAACCCCTTAATTATTGGTTATCGGCAAACCCAAATTCATGAGAGCCAGTGTTACACGCCATAAAGGTTTTTTCTATTTCTTAAATCGTCACCATGAAAGCAGCTGACCCAAATATGCTTTAGCGAAAAAAAAAGGTAGAATTTGACCGCTCTAATCACAGCCAACACGATGCAATGCCACTAATCCAAGTTAACCTTCCCTATCACCCTGATAGCGCTCGCCTATTTGAAAAAATCCACCAACTACCCGGTGCGGTATTTTTGGACAGCTGCGCCCAACATAACGAACAAGGCCGTTATGATATTCTCGCTTCACTGCCCTACATTCAGCTCGAAGGGTTCAGCCACTACACCTTAATCAGCACGCAAGGGAGCACCCTAAAAACACCTCTACCTCCCTTTGACGTACTTAAATCAACGCTCATTCAAGAAAGCGAGAAGTTCAATAACGAAGCACTTGCAGCACTCCCCTTTAGTGGGGGTGCCATTGGCCAGTTCAGCTATGAATTAAACCACGCTCACTTATTAAAAAACGCACCAGCTACTAACAAGGCATTAATGCATGTCGGCTTTTACGATGTATTTATTATTGTCGACCATCAAGAAAAGACGAGCGCCATCTATTCAATAAATAGAAGCGCAGAACCTAAACTACAACAAATACAAACACTCATTAAGCAATCCAAGCGCGATGAGTCGTTTAAACTTCACAGTCCCTTTAAAAACAACATTACTGCAAACCGCTACAATAAGGATTTTCTTTCCATTCAAGAATTCATCCTCAGCGGCGACTGCTACCAGATTAACTACACCCAGCGTTTTGAGACACGTTATTCCGGCAACCCCTGGCTCGCTTATAAAAAACTCCGTGAGCAAAGCCCAGCCCCCTTCTCTGCATATATAAACTCTAATAAGAATGCCATACTGAGCCACTCCCCCGAGCAGTTCCTACAGCTCAAAGAAACCCATATCACCAGCAAACCCATTAAAGGCACAAGAGCACGCAAAGCAGATATAAAAGCGGACGAACTGGAAAAAAATGCGCTTTTAAATAGCAAAAAAGATCAGGCCGAAAACCTAATGATCGTAGACCTAATAAGAAACGACATTAGCCGAAGTGCAAAAGTTGGCAGCGTAAAAGTTCCGCACCTTTTTGCCTTGAAAAGTTTCGCAAATGTGCACCACCTGGTTAGCACAGTAACGGCAGAGCTTGCAGAAAATCGGCATGCTGTAGACCTATTCCAAGATAGTTTCCCAGGAGGCTCCATAACCGGCGCACCCAAAATACGCGCCATGGAAATCATCAATGAATTGGAAGAAGTGAGTCGTGATATATACTGCGGCAGCATCGCCTATTTCAGCTTTAATGGGAACATGGATTCCAGCATAACCATACGCACCTTACTGTGTGAACACGATGATGAGAACTCTGGGAACATCTACTGCTGGGGTGGCGGCGGAATCATCGTCGATTCAAAGGTAGAAGAGGAATACCAGGAGTCCATTGATAAAGTTTCCAATTTACTGCAAGCACTGGAACGGGAGTTTATTAAAACCGAATGAGCGCATTGAACCTAAGCACTTCGCCCAAGCAAGAAATAGAAAAACCGAGAAGCTCTAACGTTCTAACCCTATGCTATCTGGGAGAAAGATAAATGAAATACAAAGGTAGCTGTCATTGCGGCGCAGTGCAATTTGAAATTGAAGCACCTGAAACACTCGAATGCCAGGATTGCAACTGCAGCATTTGCTCGAAATCAGGCTACCTACACCTAATCATTCCCCAATCAAAGTTCAATCTGATACAGGGTGAAAATAGCCTCACCACATATACCTTTGACACAGGGCAAGCCAAACATAAATTCTGTAAAATATGCGGTATCAAATCATTTTATATACCGCGCTCTAACCCTGACGGGTATGACGTCAATATTCACTGCCTCGAACCGAAGCCAAAAGAACTCATTATTGAAGAGTTCGACGGCAAAAACTGGGAACTACACGCACACAAACTTGCTCATCTTAGCAAAGAGAATAAGGGATAAAACTTGATGTTTGGAAATTAAAACATTAATGGCCACACGCTACAGATAGATACAACCCAATATCCAAGCCTGTTTAAAATCAAGAGAAGATAAACTCTAACTTTTACCAGTTACTGCTAGTGGCAAGCGCATGGTCATGAAAAGCAGCTTCGTTGTTCTGCCAGAATATCAATATTCTTATGGGCATCCTCACACGCACTCCCCCTCCCACATTCTAGCTGTCTAGCTCGGCGCACCGTTTATCCTTAAGTACGCCAAGCCTGACCACTAGCTTCCGCTTTTAAGCGGCAACTTTCTCATTTTCCGTCTCTTCCAGTTCGCGTAAATATTTCATGCCCGCATCCACCAATTCTGGCAAGCCACTATAAATATTTTCGTAAGCTGCTAATTTTCTTTCAGCTGGTGTCGCGTACTTTTCGTCCCACTCCATATAGCGTGGAATCATTATCTTATTCCATACATTCGGAAATAGAACCAATATAAAGCTAACCAGATAACCATAAGGCGTGCTCATTGCCTTATCTGTATTACCGTAAAAATTAAGCTCAGGCTCTTCAACCTGAGCATCAGAATGATGGTGTGAATGACGGGAAATCCCCCAAACAGCCCAGTAGGTCATGCGGTGTGCATCATCCCAAGCATGACGATATTGAAAAGGTTCGCTGGGTACGCGGCAAAGCCCCTGATGCTCAATATAATTAGCCAACTCCAAGCCCGTATGAGAAAGCAATCCAATTAATACCATCAAGCCTACACCGGCTATTCCACCTGTATAAAAAAACATGGCCAAAACAAGCGCCTCAACAGCCCAGCCCTGAAGGGCTTGGTTACTGTAATGCCACACTGGCAAGTCCATTTTTTCTAAGCGTTGCTTTTCAAGATTCCACGTCATTTTATATTGCCCTGGAACACTACGAATTCTAAAGGCATAAAAACTTTCACCACGGTGGGCCCAAGAAGGGTCGGCAGGCGTACCAATGAGATTATGGTGACCAAAGGGGTGACGGATTGAAAAGTAGGTAAACAGACTGAATGCCTCACCCAAACGGCCAATCCATACGGATTTTGCATCGAAGGTACGATGCGTCATGTTGTGCCCCAGTACCACGCCGTTAATAACCCCACCTGCAGTAGCAAAGCCAAAACCACCCACATAAGACAAGGTTGTATTAGCAGCAAGAGCCGCGCCGACATCAAACCCAGTTAAAGATTGAACAATTGCGCCTATGCCAAATAAGTCAGTCTGCGGATAGCCAAGCTGCCAGGCAAACAATATGACCAAAAACGAATTACTAAGAACTGCAGCAACCTCCATCAAAGGAAATATTTGCGTATATTTATAGGACCCTGCCCATATCTCAGTATCTTCGCCAAAAAAATAGTCTCCAAAAAAGGCTAAGGCGGCTAAAAATGTCCCGTAATAAAAAATGGCTTCACCACCTAGAAAAAATAGCGGCGCTCCTAGAGCCAAAGCAAACGATGGTGATGCGAACCTGAAATACTTCCAGAACTTCATCAATGCCGTTTCACCTTCCCGCGGCCCTTTATAAGCGGAATCTTTCGTAACAAATAACTTGAATAGCATAACTAAATCCCTCTGTACTATTATTATTTTTAACTTACACGAATCATCGAGAATAACTTTAATTTTACTGACCGTCAAAACAACAGTTAAAAGTGTTTATCTGTACATATTATTTATAAATTAAGCCAACTACGCATCGCGTAAATATGTCGAAAGAATAATTTTACTGCTTGCGCAAGTGCTATCTCTATATCTTTCTAGAAATGGTAATGTCATCACAAGCAAAGATTGCTTTCGCTACGGTTGCAGTGTCGCGCTAAAACACCCTGAAGAACCACATTAAATTTAAACATAACCGTCAATCTAAAAGAGTATTGGCGCGCCAATTTAGCGCACAAAAACACCGCTCATACTCTGATCACACATGGTGTCACCTAGCCCCTAGCCTAAAATACAAGCGCGACATTTTGCCGCATTGTCTTTTAAACCTTAGACATTATTCTATAAATCAGAGCTTAGCCTTTATTAGAAATATGCAAAAATCATTTTTACTTGATATTTATTATTAAATAGCAACTTTAATTTAATAATAAATATCTTATTGTATTTTATGCGGGCTCATAGATGCGTCGTCTTGCTTTCCTCGCATGAAGAGCGAATACTGCTTGAAGACATAATAATATAAAAAAATGTGGAGAATAAAAATATGAATGTACTCAATGTTGGCTGGAAATACGGCCGTTTTTTTATCGCCTCAATTACCGGGCTAATTGGCACAATAATGCTTATTTTTGGCGTTTCATGGCTTCCTTTTGCACTCTTAGGCTTCATCGCACTAGCACTTGTTCTGGACCTTACCTTGGGCACCGATGAAGAAATATATCATTACGACAACCCTGGAATTTTTTACCCCTTACAATATGCCAGCCAAATATCAGGGGTATTCACTGCCTTAATTTTTGCCTGGATGCTCGGCCTACCCGGTGATTTTTTAAGCATTTCTTCCGGTATTCAAGCATTAACAGGCTTCGACATGCTCACAGCTCATGCAAATGATACGTTTGGTATGTACGCGTCAGCTTTTTTTCTAGCCGCCCTTAGCGCTGCAATTGGGTCAATTGCCATCGGGCATGAATTAACTCACCGTGTAAATATGCCTGTTGCTGTGTTTTTAGGTCGCCTTGGCGAAGCCTTTGGTATGCATACCCGTTTCTCAATTCGCCACCCCTACGGCCACCATAACTGGGTTTGCACACCTAAAGACCCCGCCACAGCCCAGCGCGGTGAAAACTTTTACCCCTTTATATTTCGCTCAATCATTGGGCAAAACATTCAAGTTTGGGAGCTAGAAAAACACCGCTTGGAAAAAATGGGCATTTCTGTCTGGAGCTGGGAGAACAAAGCATTGCGTGGCTGGGGTATGGAGCTTCTGGTTGCAATAACCTTCTATTCCGCTGCCGGATGGACAGGCGTATTAGGCTTTTTGGGTATGGGACTGGCAGTAAACCTAGCCCTCGAGTTCGCAAACTATATCGAACACTATGGTTTAATCAGAGTGAGCGATCAACCACAGCAAGTTCGCCATGCCTGGAACGACAACCACAAATTTTCATACTGGGGAACGGTTGCCATCTCTCGACATGCCCACCACCATGCTGATGCAGACATTGAGTTTTGGAACTTAAGACCATTCCCAAATGACTCGCCACAAATGCCCTTCGGATACGCCCTCACCATGCTAATGGCAGCAGTACCACCACTTTGGCATATGGTCATGAATAGAAAAATAATTGAGTGGGATGAAACGTTTGCTTCTGAAGAAGAAAAAGAATTAGCCGCACAAGCTAATTTAAAAAGTGGTCAGAGTGAACTAATTGAAGCTGCTGAGAAATACTTGCTAAAATCAGCCGCATAACCTAAAAAGCACAAGCAGCGCTAAAATTAGCCTTCAGAAAATACCGCTGCTTGTGTTTAACCCAAGCTTTACCCAGAAAGATTATTTCCAGTAAGTTTAACCACTGCTTACTTTAGATTATTTGTACAGTTCGTTAATTCTATGACCTAAAAAAATTGACCACTACACATCATCATGCTCAATTTTTTAGATGGAAAAAAAATAAAAATTATTACATTTTTACTTGCTTATAGTCACCCTTAGGTAACGTAATTATTTTACAAGGACTGGTAATAACCTTAGCTAATACTCCTTTCTGGATAGGCCTTATTAATTCCACAGGCAAATCCACCGCACCATGCCTATGGTCAGCCCTGGATTCAAATAATAAGCGCATAACTGGAACAAGTAGAAAAAAGGATAGCCAGCTATAAGCAACTATTTTTTCTCCTACCAGAGATCCAATAATCAAAACATATAGCCAGCTAACGCATGAACGGGGATTTTTAAAAGCCTCAGCTCAGACATTTCTTAAAACGAAAACAACCCTAAACTCCAAGAGTGGAGTATTCTGAAGTTATTAGGCCGCTTTTTCAATCAGCTTTTTGCCTTTGGCAGTGATAGAGCAACGGCGAGCGCGGCCGCGAGTTCCCTTATCATATTTCGACTTAATTAATTTATTGCCTTGCAGTGCATTAATGATTTTTCGAACGGCATCCACTTCGATTTTTAGTTTATCAGCCATATCCGAAATAGTGCATTCATCATGCTCGTAGATAAAAATCATAACGCGAAGTTGAGAAAGCGTAGACATTTGTCCTGAAGCGGTCGTCAACAGTGAATTAAATTGGTTTATCTTTGCAGTGCTCATAGGTTCCACCCAAATGGTTTAGTTGATAAGTCATGCTACA
Source organism: Gammaproteobacteria bacterium UBA3067 (assembly GCA_002366835.1). Taxonomy (GTDB): domain Bacteria; phylum Pseudomonadota; class Gammaproteobacteria; order Pseudomonadales; family UBA3067; genus UBA3067. The sequence continues at coordinate 6,938 of DFBZ01000141.1, read as the reverse complement.
AAATAAAGTCTAGCAGAAGGTTTTCGAGCTGCTGGGAAAAGCCAAATGGAAAGAGTTTAGAGCAATAACTCTTTGATTAGTCTATTAGTTTCATATGTAATATTTTGTTTCTTTAGACATCATCCTAGAGCACACCAAGGAAACTACTGATCCAGCAACCAACTACAAGGCCATCGTTAGGTGAATACAATGATTGCTCGGCCTTTTTTACCACGGCCTCTCCTACTCTGCCCCGCCGGGTATTGATTAAATCCTGCAAATACGCTGGGCTAAACTCTGGGTGGCCCTGGATGCCGAGAATATTTTCACCGAGCTGAAAACAGGCGTACGGACAAAATTCATTCCCTGCAATGTGCTGAGCGCCATCAGGAAGCCGTGTCACCTGATCTTGATGAGACATCAGCAATGAAATGCTATTTTGAGCGGGTTTCTGCCAGGTTTTATGGCAATAGATATCAAATGTGGCGATGCCAAGCCCCCACCCTTTCGATGATTTCCCCACCACCCCACCAAATGCAGACGCAAGCAGCTGATGCCCAAAGCAAATTCCCAGTAGTTTTTTGTTCTGACGACTGGCCTCAACAACAAAGCGCTTCAAGTTATTGATCCAGTCCACGTCATCATAGACACTCATCTTGCTGCCGGTAATGACAAATCCATCGTAAGCACTAAGCTCTCTGGGCAGGGTTTCTTTTTCAGCATCCAGCACTGTGTAGCGAAAACCGGCGCCCACTGCATCCAGCAAGCTTATAATCATGTCAGAATATTCACCATGCTGCGCTGAGAGCTGTGGCGCGACAGTATCCACTTTTAGAATTCCAATATGCATAAACAGTGACCATTGCGAGCTTGTAACACGCCCCTTTAATACGATGCAGAAAAATGGCGATTACTGTAACATCGCCCTCCTTTTTATGCGTTATCTTGTTCATGATTAGCATCATTGCCTGATGGCTAAACATTGAATAAATTCGCTACCGTCAAATAACAACATCAGTGAGGTATTATGGAATACGTGGTCGGTCAACGCTGGGTCAGCGAATCAGAGCCCAACCTTGGGCTTGGCATCATTATCCACGCCAATGAACGTATGGTCGAGGTTGCCTTCCTCGCTCAAGAGGTGATTCGCAGCTATTCCCGACGTAATGCCCCACTTATTCGTGTTATCTACGATATTGGTGAAGAGGTCAGCCATAAGAAAGGAGGCAGGTATACCGTAGACAGTACGGAAGAAGTAGAAAGCCTTATCTACTACAAGGTATCACCGATCGATACGGGCTCTGAAGCTGACTCTGAGACTGAAGACGAAACACTCACCGTTATCCCAGAGGTAGAACTCGCCCATGCGATGCAGTTTCAAACCCCAGATAGTCGCTTATTCTGCGGACAAATCGACAAAAACAGATGGTTTGACCTGCGCTACAAAACCCTTGAACTCCATTCCGGTCTACTGCGACCCGCTTGCAAGGGTTTCCTTGGCCCACGGGTAAGTTTGATTCCCCACCAATACCATATTGCCGAAGAAGTTTGCCATCGACATTCCCCAAGGGTGCTGCTAGCGGATGAGGTTGGCCTGGGGAAAACCATTGAAGCGGGCTTGATTTTGCACCAGCAAATCAATGCCGATGTAGTACAAAGGGCGCTTATTATCGTTCCTGAAAACCTGCTCCACCAGTGGTTGGTGGAGATGGCGCGGCGCTTTAACTTAACCTTCAGTCTTTTCGATGCAGAACGATGCGCCAGTCATGAAGAAGAAAACCCCTTCGAGACAGAGCAGCTTATTTTATGCAGCCTTGATTTTCTTATGGATCACCCGGATAGGCAAAAGCAGTTGCTGGAAGCACAGTGGGACATGCTTATTGTGGATGAAGCCCACCACCTCGCTTGGCTGCCAGGCGCGCCCTCAGAGTCATATCAGCTGGTCGATCAACTCGCCACCCTCACACCCAGCGTACTACTCCTTACCGCCACACCTGAACAACTTGGCCCTGAAGGCCACTTCGCACGCCTGCGCCTGCTTGACCCCCACCGCTTTCACGACTTGGAAACTTTTCTACAGGAAGAAGAAAGTTATATTCCTGTTGCCCAATGCGCTAACGCAGTCATCCAGCACGATACATTGGATGCCGCCAGTGAAAGCCTGCTAGCAAGTTTGTTAGGGGCTGAGATCACCAGTAAATACCAAACGGCGACACGAGAGCAAAACGATAATATCGTGGCACTGGCCAACAGCATTACTTCCGCCCTTATTGACCGCCACGGCACCGGGCGCGTTCTATTTAGAAACACCCGCAAGAATATCAAGGGGTTTTCCAAGCGAGTACTCAAACCCATCCCCTGCCCAGCACCAGAACCTTCCGCGGAACAGAAGGCAACTACGCTGGGGCTACGAGAAACCCTCTTCCCAGAAATAGCCTGCCAGGAAGACTCCCGCTTCGCTGCCCTCGTGCATCTCCTGAAGCAGCATCCTAATGAAAAGTTTGTTCTGATTTGCGCTGACCCTTCAAGCGCTTTGGATATCAGTGCAGGGTTACGCATTAAACACGGCATTCACGCATCCGTCTTCCATGAAGGCATGAGCATTATTGAAAGAGATCGTGCCGCCGCTTTTTTTGCTGACCCCGATGAGAGTTGCCCCATCCTGATTTGTTCGGAGATTGGCAGTGAAGGCAGAAACTTCCAATTTGCGCATCACCTCGTATTATTTGATCTGCCCTTAAACCCTGACTTGCTAGAGCAACGCATCGGCCGCTTAGATAGAATTGGGCAGAAACAAGATATTCAAATTCACGTACCTTATTTCGAAAACCATCCACAAGAAATATTATTCCGCTGGTATAACGATGCATTGAATTCTTTCCAGCAATCAAGCTCAACTGGATCTGCACTCTTCAGCGAATACCATAGCGAACTGGAACAATTTATTTTTAGTGCTTCGCGTGGAGAAAATACAAACGACAGTATTGAAGACTTTATTTCGCGTGTTGTAGCACACAGAGAGCAACTGGAAAAACAGCTGGAAGAGGGCCGCGACCCGCTGCTTGAATTAAACTCTGCTGCGACACACGCTTTCAAATTATTGGATGACGTTCGCGAAACAGAAACAGATTCCGAGCTGGAAGAGTGGTTGATTTCGGTATTTGATCTCTACGGGGTTGATCACGAAGAAGGCCCTCATAACACCCTGATCGCCCACCCCTCCAACCACATGCGTACTGCCCAGTTCCCAGCCCTGCCCGACGAAGGCACAACACTCTGCTTCGACCGGGAAACAGCACTGGCACGCGAAGAGATTCAATTCCTCACCCATGACCACCCCATGGTAACGGGCGCGATGGAACTGATTCTCGGCCACACAAAAGGCAATACCGCCCTCACCACCATCAAACTCCCCAATGCCAAAGAAGGGTCAATGCTCATTGAGGTGGTCTACACCCTGCAAACCATGGCCCCCGCCCTATTCCAGGCAAACAGCTATTTACCCCTCACCCCTATTCGCATATTAATTGATGAACAAGGAAAGGATCTAAGTGCCAAAGTCTCTTATGATCAACTTGCACCACGACTCGAAAATGTGAAAAAGGATACCGCCCGAGCCATTGTTAAATCGGAAGTGGATAAAATAAAACAACTACTCAGTGCCTCTCGCAGCTACGCAGAAGAACAGGCAAATGCACTGCGCAAAGAAAGCGAGCTTCTGGCAAATAATCGTTTAAGCGCAGAGTTTCAACGTTTAAGCTTTCTGCAAAAAACAAACCCAAGCATTCGCCAAAGTGAAGTGGATTTTATTGCCGACAAAAAACAATCCGTGCTTGAGTACATCAAAAATGCCCCGCTGCACCTTCATGCAACGCGTTTGATTATTACGATATAAAGAGTGTAATTTACTGCCTGAGCCAACGCGTTCTCACGCCATCTTGATCCACAAGCGTGAGGCCGTTGGCAGTGGTTTGTATTCGGTAGTTAACGAAATAGTGGTTATTTTCTTCGATAATCAGCCTGCTGCCTCGTTGCACCCACGTACCAAGAAGATAAGCCGCTTTCACCGTGTCTTTTCCAATACGAGAACCCCCTTCATCGATGCCCAGGTCACCAAAAACCCCATTCGAATTTAGAGACACTTTTTCCTTATACAGACCGGGCATAAGTTCTGCATCACCGTTTAAACCCTCTTCCCGATCGATAAAATAATTACCGGCCAAGTGGTCTGGGTGCGCAGAGGGAAAAAGCATCGCTTTAGATGCGATTACCTCAAGGTGTTGCTGCAAGCTATCTGGATCACGCTTGGTGGTACCGTAGATGATCAGCAGCGCATCATTTTTTCTTATCGCAACATATTTTTCATGCACAATGCCAAAATGATCAATGATGGCGGCCTCATGCCCTCTGATTGTGGTCTTCTTGATTTTATTGGCCAATACCGTGGCATTCATTTCCTTTACCACCGCATGGAGGTATTCCACTGGTCGTTCATCAGGCCCAATCGAAAACAAAAAGCCCTGCGTAGAACCATCCCCTACCACGACAACATCCCATAACTGCTGGTATTCGGCTACCCAGCCCTCGGGCACAGGCACCACACTTAAAGAGCCCTCAAAGGATTGATCCGTGTAAGCCAGTGCGTTGGCAAAAGATGAAGAAGATAGTGCTAAGAGGAGAAAAAACGCGCTGCTTTGTAAGAAGGCGGGCATGGAAATATCCTTATCCAGTGAGATTCCTAATTTTCCTGCCGATTTTGTGGCCAAACGTCTGCGTCATAGAGAAACTTAGGGCAGTTATTATCAGTCTAGACTGGCGAGATAAACCCCAGATGCCCCAAGGCCGCAGGCCCTGACGGACCTCTGTATCACCTTGGTTTTTAGGCGTTTATTTTTTGTAACATTTTTTCACTCACAACACGCCAATGGCAATATGGGCTTAAATCAACTAATTGCGAATGATCACCGAATGTCATTGGACTTAAAGCAGGCTTACCTTGATAATCAAGAAAAATGCAAAAGCCTTTCCAGCGGAGGAAACATGTCTATTTACAAACACATATTAGTGGCGACTGATTTTGGAGATGAGTGTGAAAAGGTTGCTAAAAAAGCCATTTCTCTGGCTAATGGGGATGCAAAAGTATCCCTTATCCATGTTCTGGAACCACTAGATTCCATTTACGGCGGCGAAGCCTACGGAGCCACTGCGATCCAGCTTCAACAAATTCAGGATGAAATCAACAAAAATACCGAAGGCCATCTAAAAGCCTTTGGTGAAAAGATGGGAGTCCCCGAAGACAACCAACACCTTCATGTCGGCCATCACACCAAGGAAATTCGTCATTTTGCGCAAGAAAATGCATGTGACCTTATTGTTGTCGGCAGCCATGGCCGACACGGCCTCGGGTTACTCATGGGTTCAACCGCCAACTCCATCCTCCACGGCGCTGAATGCGATGTATTAGCCGTGCGGGTCGAAAAAGAATAAGACGTGCTTTTCTGTCGGGTGTCCCATCTGGGCACCTGACCGCCCCCTACAAAATTTCACAATCCGAAAAATCGAATTTCGCTACCATTCCCTCGTGATCAGAAATGCGCTTAGCGCGCGTTTTAGATGAACCCCAAACTGTATTAAAACGCGTGTAATGAACATCACTTACTAAAGATGCAAGATTGTCAGTAACAAAGATATGATCAATGGCTTGTTTATTGCCACGAAAAATATAGGAATAACGCTCCGCCTCTGGGATTTGCGACCCCAAATTATTCAACAATAAACGCTGCCCATTTGTTGCCTTTTGTTGCAAACGTTTTAACTCCTCACCACCGCTTAACGCATTAAAATCCCCAAGCAGGATCAAAGCACCGCCGGGCTGGGATTCTCCCCAAGATGTTACCCACTCTCCTAGCCACGCGGCTTGCTGCATCCGCTTTTTATGCACTCGTTTTCTTTTATCCGGGTGTTTTAACCCTTTAAAAGAGCGGTTATGAACCACCACAAGGTTGATGTTTTCAATTCCACACCAAGTATTTGCAAGCTCTAACAGCAGGGGTGGACGATCAAATACACGGGCTTTCTTTCCCTTTTGCCTTGCATTTAAACCCAGCTGCCGCACATGCCGTACTTTAAGTTTTTTGCTAAGCAGGAAGCCAACATTCATTCCGGAAAAATCACTACCCTCTAAGAGATAAACTGCATAGGAATGTTGTTCCCAACACGCCTCAGCAGCAAGGTGTTTGAGAACATTTATATTTTCGACCTCTTGCACCGCAACAATATCCGGGCAGCCCAGTTTATGCGAAATATACCAAGCTGTTTTTTCGATTTTTTTCTGGAAGGAAGCGGGCGTAAGTACCGAGTCCCTACGCGACGGGTCATCATGGGCATCATAAAAACGAAAAAGATTT
>DFBZ01000141.1:0-483 GCA_002366835.1 Gammaproteobacteria bacterium UBA3067 | reverse complement strand
TATAAGCACTCACAGTATTTCGACTAACACCAAAACATTGATTCTCATTGCTTTACCGACAGCTGTCGCTCTTTTGATTAAAACTGCACAAAGTAAAGAGCCTGCCCCAAGAAACACTGCGGGCATTGTAATTCAACTATACCGAGCTGAGGTGGGAATCGTAACTAATACCCAATGCGCCTCAAAAGCTAGGCTTCCTCCCGTTATTGCGGCCGCTCAATAGATAGTGAATAATATTCGACCATAAAGCTGGATATATGGGATACAAAATACCAGTTCACGAGTTATTTAAAGGTAGCCTAATGCTTAAACACCAAACTATTGCCATACTCGGCGGGACTGGCGCACTTGGTTCAGGCTCAGCGAAAAGGTAGGCTAAGGCCGGCTATCCCATTCTTATTGGCTCCCGCGATTCGTCGCGCGCAGAAAAAATGGCTCTATCCATTGCGGAACAATATCCCTCTGTTTCACTTTTAGGCTGCA
>DFBZ01000072.1:8489-10508 GCA_002366835.1 Gammaproteobacteria bacterium UBA3067 | reverse complement strand
CAGGTTGGGACTTTATTGAATTCTTTAATCGTATGGCACCAGTAACCATGGCAACCCTCGTATTCGGGCTTTCGACCTGCCTTCTTCTGGAGGTGAAATTATCCTACGGAAAGATGGTGTGGATGGCGCTGCCCTATACCGTTGTACTGAGCATCAGTGGCTACTTTGCGCTGGTGAACTTTATTTAAGTACGCTTTGATACTGCAGGAGTGCGATAGTGCCCCTGTCTCTTGGCTTCGCTACGCGCCCTCTGCCTTTGCACGATGTATTGAGACCGTCATATTCATCATGGGCTTTATGAATATTATTGTATTAAGCGCCGGTAGCTCTTCCATTAAATATCAGGTTTCCCATTCACAATCTCCCAAAACTGAGACGCCAGGAGCTAAGCATCCTGTCTTTTCCGGGCACATTGAACATCTCCATGAGGCTGAGCCGATTGTGCACCGATGGCGCGATGGGCATATACAAGAACAGAGTACGTTTCTCGAAATTAGTCAGGGCGAAGTGGGTATCGCGGTCATTTTTGATCATGCATATAAGACAGTTGCAGAGCATGTCACGATTGAAGCTGTTGGCCATAGAGTGGTGCATGGCGGCAGGTATTTCAGCAAACAAACATTGATCAATACCCAGGTTTTTGATGCGTTACAGGATATGATTCCAATCGCCCCCCTGCACAACCCCTCTAATATCAGTGGCATTGAGCAGGCCTAGTATTTTTGTCCACACTTACCCCATGTGGCTGTTTTTGATACGGCATTTTTTCATCAGTTACCCAATGAAGTTCGCTGCTATGCACTGCCGCCTGATATTCAACGAAAGCATGAAATTCAACGTTTTGGGTTTCATGGTACTGTGCATCAACACTTGGCCTTCGAGGCTGCTCACCAACTTAAACGCCCTGTCAGCACATTAAAACTGGTAATACTGCATCTTGGCAACGGTGTCAGTGCAGCGGCAATTCGCAGGGGTGTATGCATTGATACGTCCATGGGCATGATACCTTTGGAGGGTTTGATTATGGGTAGTCGTTGCGGTGATATTGATGCCGGCGTGCTGATTAAATTACTTAACGACGGCTATAGGTCAGTGAACTGGCAGACCTGCTTAACAACAATAGCGGGCTAAAACGCTTGTGTGGTGATAATGAAATACCGAGCAACCATCATCTAAGACTAGATTCTACCGGTTCAACCTGTGCAGTAATGGTTATTCCGGCAAATGAAGAACTGGAAATCGCGCGACAAGCTTGAGCTCTTTTAAACAAAGTAGACACTTAAGTTATCTGCGTAATATTCCAGACATAAAGTTTTCATAGATTGAGCACTGAAACTCTTGAACTGGGAAGATAACATTGGATGCACTTACAGATGTTCATACTGGAACAGCGCTCAGCGAAAACCTTCTCGCTAAAATTCACGCCTATTGGCGTGCAGCCAACTACCTTTCGGTGGGGCAGATATACCTGCTTGATAACCCCTTACTGAAACAGCCGCTAAAAAGTGAACATGTTAAGCCGCGTCTTCTGGGCCACTGGGGCACCACACCGGGATTGAACTTTATTTATGTTCACCTGAATCGTCTTATTCAAGAACAAGAGCTTAATATCATTTATATTGCAGGGCCTGGTCATGGCGGGCCGGCACTGGTGGCAAATACCTGGCTTGAAGGCACTTATAGCGAATACTATCCCAATGTCTCGCAAGATGAGCTGGGAATGAAAACGCTGTTTAAACAGTTCTCCTTCCCTGGCGGCATTCCCAGCCATGTAGCACCTGAAACACCCGGCTCTATACACGAAGGCGGAGAACTGGGTTATGCCCTCTCCCATGCCTACGGCGCTGCTTTTGATAACCCCGACTTACTGGTGACCTGTGTCGTGGGAGACGGTGAGGCCGAAACAGGCCCAATGGCCACTGCGTGGCATTCCAATAAATTCCTTAACCCTGCTAACGATGGTGCCGTACTGCCAATATTGCATCTGAACGGATACAAAATTGCCAACCCCACGGTGTT
>DFBZ01000072.1:4358-8406 GCA_002366835.1 Gammaproteobacteria bacterium UBA3067 | reverse complement strand
AATTCAAAACGTGGCCAGAAAAGATGGCGTAACAGAACGGCCCCGCTGGCCCATGATTATCCTGCGCAGTCCCAAAGGCTGGACCGGCCCCAAAGAGGTCGATGGTAAAAAAACAGAAGGTTTCTGGCGTTCTCACCAAGTGCCCTTCAGCCAAGTAAGAGAAATCAGCGAACACCTGTTGCTGTTAGAGCAATGGTTAAAAAGCTATCAACCCGAGGAGCTATTTACCGAAGAAGGTGCACTCATACCGGAACTGCAAGCCCTCGCCCCTGTGGGTGAAAAACGTATGGGGGATAACCCCCATACCAACGGCGGCAAGTTATTGCGCAAATTACGCCTCCCTGATTTTTCTACTTATGCGGTCAATATTGAAGCGCCAGGCAAGAGTGTTGCCGAAGCAACGCGTGTACAGGGAAAGTTTTTGCGCGATGTAATGGCCGCCAACCTTGCCTCGAAAAACTTCCGCTTATTCGGCCCGGATGAAACCGCCTCAAACCGCTGGGCAGATGTGTTTGAAGTAAGTGGACGCACCTGGATGGAAAAAACCATTACCGAGGACGATCACCTCGAAATGGATGGCAGAGTCATGGAGATCCTCTCCGAACACACTTGCCAAGGGTGGCTAGAGGGATACTTACTCACCGGTCGCCATGGTTTTTTTAATTGCTACGAAGCATTTATCCATATTATCGACTCCATGTTTAACCAGCATGCTAAGTGGTTAAAAACCACGTCGAAAGACATTGCCTGGCGTCGCCCCGTCGCATCACTTAATTATTTACTGTCATCCCACGTATGGCGGCAAGATCACAACGGTTTTTCCCACCAAGACCCAGGCTTTATTGATCATGTGGTGAATAAAAAGTCAGACATCATCCGTGTTTACCTGCCACCCGATGCCAACACCCTGCTGTCGGTAACCGATCATTGTTTACGCAGTCGCAACCAAATCAATGTCATCGTTGCAGGCAAACAACCCGCCCTCCAGTGGTTAACCATGGATCAGGCCATTAAGCATTGCAGCAGCGGTATTGGCATATGGGAGTGGACATCCAATGATGCGGAAGGTGACCCAGATGTGGTAATGGCCTGCGCCGGAGACGTGCCCACCCTGGAGACTTTAGCGGCGGTAGATATTCTCCGCCAGAAGCTGCCAGAGCTAAAAATTCGTGTTGTTAATGTGGTGAACCTCATGACACTACAGCCCAAAGAGGAGCACCCCCATGGCCTGCCCGACCGACATTTCGATGATATTTTTACCACCGATAAGCCCATTATTTTCGCCTATCACGGCTACCCATGGTTAATTCATCGCCTCACTTATCGCCGAAGCAACCACCACAATTTGCACGTACGCGGTTACAAGGAAGAAGGTACCACATCCACGCCCTTTGATATGGTGGTTATGAATGACCTGGACCGCTTTCATCTGGTGGCAGACGTAGTCGACCGTGTGCCTCGGCTACGCCAACGTGCAGCTTACGTAAAACAGTACGTGCGCGACCAGCTAATCGATCATAAGCATTACATCCGCCAATACGGTGAAGATATGCCAGAGATTCGTGATTGGGTCTGGTCGAACTAAGGAGCACTTATGAGCACCGTATTAAAAGCTTCTCAAGAAGCGAAGCAACAAAACGAGGAAACCCATAGCGGAACGAGTGTGGACGCGCTGAAAAAATCCATTGTGGACAACTTGCTCTACCGCCAGGGGCGTTTTCCTGAAGCCGCAACAAACATGGACTGGTATCTGGCGCTGGCCTACTCCGTTCGCGATCGCATTTTAGAACGCTGGTTACACAGCGAACAGACTTATAAAAACAAAAGCAGCCGCACGGTGTGCTACCTCTCTGCTGAGTTTCTAATTGGCCCACAGCTGGGCAACAACCTGATCAATATGGGCATTTGGGATAATGTCCACGCCGCAGTGCTTGAATTAGGCCTGGACCTTAACCAGCTTATTGAAATGGAAGAAGAACCGGGCCTGGGTAATGGTGGGCTGGGTCGACTGGCTGCCTGTTACTTAGACTCCCTAGCAAGCCAGAAAATACCCGCCATAGGTTACGGGTTGCGTTACGAATTTGGTATTTTTAATCAATCCATCGTTGATGGCTGGCAGGTAGAAAAAACAGACAAATGGTTAATCAACGGCAATCCTTGGGCGCTACACCGCCATAAAATCACCTTCGATATAAAATTTGGTGGCCGAACAGAACAATATAATAATAATGGCCAAATGCAGGTACGATGGCTGCCAGACCGGCATGTTAAGGGAGTGGCCTACGACACGCCCATCGTTGGTTATGGCGTTAACAACGCCAACTTGCTCCGTTTGTGGAAAGCAGAGGCCCCGGAAGCTTTCGACCTAAACGCATTTAATCAGGGAAATCACTTTGGCGCAGTGACACAAAAGATGGCCGCTGAAAATCTCACCAAAGTTCTTTACCCCAATGATCAGTTTCAAAATGGAAAACGCTTGCGTCTGGAACAGCAATATTTTCTGGTGAGCTGCTCCCTACAAGATATGCTTCGCATCTACCTGGACACCCATCAAGACCTTCGCTGTTTTCACAAAAAATATGCCGCACAACTAAACGATACCCACCCTGCGCTAGCTATTCCCGAACTAATGCGCTTACTGGTTGATGAGCACGCCCTATCGTGGGAAGAGGCATGGCAAATAACAACCCAGACCTTTTCTTACACCAACCATACCTTGCTGCCAGAAGCGATTGAAACCTGGTCGGTAGCACTGCTACAAGAGCTATTGCCACGGCACATGGAAATTATATTTGAAATTAATCAGCGCTTTTTAGACGAAGTCCGTGTGCATTATCGCGGCCATGAAAGCGCATTAAAAACCTTATCCATAATTGGGGAAGATAAAAATAAACACGTGCGCATGGCAAACCTTTCATGCGTTGGTTCTCGTACCATTAATGGCGTTGCAAGCCTGCATACCCGCTTACTCAAAGAAGGGATGCTAAAGAACTTTGATGATCTCTGGCCTAAAAAAATCATTAACATCACCAACGGTATTACCCCGCGCCGTTTTATGCGCCTGGCTAACCCAGGCTTATCCCAGCTGATTAACCATGCCATTGGCGATGACTGGGTAAACGATCTAAATCACCTGCAAAAACTTGAGCAATTCACCAACGATAGCGCCTTTCTTGACCAGTGGGCAGAGGTAAAGTTACAAGCCAAACAAAACCTCGCGACGCTTATTTACGAGCGCAATAATACGTTGATTGATCCGCAAAGCTTATTCAGTATACAAGCGAAGCGTATCCATGAATATAAACGCCAGCACCTCAATCTCTTACATATTCTAACGCTATATAACCGCATCAAGGATAATCCCGATAACGAAACTGTTCCTCGTACATTTATATTCTCCGGCAAAGCTGCACCGGGCTATAACATGGCAAAATTGATCATCAAACTGATTAACTCCATCGCCACAGTCGTAGACCAAGACCCTGTTATTAAAAATCGCTTAAAGGTTTTTTTCTTACCCAACCTTAATGTTAAGAACGCCCAAAATTTTTATCCTGCCGCAGATTTATCTGAACAAATTTCCACGGCGGGGAAAGAAGCATCCGGTACCGGCAATATGAAATTCTCCCTCAATGGCGCCTTAACCATAGGCACCCTTGACGGTGCCAACGTTGAAATTCGGGATACCGTAGGGCATGAAAACTTCTTTTTATTTGGCCATTCATCAGAAAAAATAGGACAGCTAAAAACGCAAGGATACGACCCTCGCCACTACTACGAGCAAGATGATGAATTACGAGCGGCGATTGACCTGATCAACTCAGGTATTTTCTCTCATGGAGATCATTCATTGTTTCACCCCATTACTGAATCGCTTCTCAGCTCAGACCCCTTTATGCTGATGGCCGATTATCGATCCTACGTTGACTGCCAGCTTGACCTGGCCGAGAGCTACGCGAATAAAGCGCACTGGAATAGAATGTCACTGCTAAATGTTGCACGAATGGGTACATTTTCTTCGGATCGCGCCGTGCATGAGTATTGCGAA
>DFBZ01000072.1:0-4195 GCA_002366835.1 Gammaproteobacteria bacterium UBA3067 | reverse complement strand
AAAGTGAAATCTGGCCGCCTGTCATCAAAAGATAGACATCGGCAAGTATCTCGGCATCCAGCAACGCACCGTGCAAGTCCCGCTTGGAGTTGTCTACACCATAACGCTTACACAGCGCATCGAGGCTATTACGCTGGCCTGGATGACGTTTTCTGGCCATGGCCAAGGTATCAAGGACGCCACTATAATCCTTAACGACCCCCAAGCCGGAGTTCATCAGCGCAAATTCGTGGTTCAGAAAGCCCACGTCAAACGGGGCGTTATGTATAACCAGTTCTGCCCCCCGAATAAAATCTAGGAACTCTGGAGCAATGGCTGCGAAGACGGGCTTATCCTCTACAAACTGATTTGTTATACCGTGTATTGAAATCGCTTCTGCTTCGATTTCCCGCTCGGGGTTAATATATTGGTGGTAGGTTTTGCCGGTAAAGCGCCGGTTTTCTAGCTCTACGCAGCCAATTTCAATAATACGGTGGCCCTGAGAGGGTTCGATACCTGTTGTTTCTGTATCCAATACAACCTGTCGCAAATTTATCTCCTTAAAGCTCGTCGATTCCGCGGTTTGCCAGTTGATCTGCAATCTCATTTTCCCGGTGCCCGCTATGCCCCTTGATCCAATGCCACTCTATTTCATGGGCCTGAATCGCTGCATCAAGCGCCTCCCATAGATCCTGATTTTTCACCGGCTTTTTTGCGGCGGTTTTCCAGCCTCGGGCCTTCCAGCCTTCTATCCACTCTGTGATGCCTTTGCGGACATACTGGGAATCGGTGGTGAGATCTACCTTGCAGGGTTCTGTGAGCGCCTTAAGCGCTTCAAGTGCTGCAGTAAGCTCCATACGGTTATTAGTGGTGTGCTGCTCTCCGCCAAATAGCGGTTTTTCAACATCACCAAAACGCAGCAAAGCGCCCCATCCACCTGGCCCTGGGTTACCTCTACATGCGCCATCAGAAAATATTTCCACTGTTTTCACTTAAATTTGTTCCCTATTTGCTACTGGATTGTTTAAAAAACGCCTTCGTCCAATGCGCCACTTTGGCCTAATGGGTGTAACGCAGGAGACGGTCTTTTTAGAGACCATCACATACACCGCGCCCCGCTTGGTGAAAAAGCGCTTTGCAACACGTTTGAAGCGATGAAACCGACCCACCTTGGCGAGACCGTGCCACGGCGGCAGATAATACCCCGTTTCACAGCCTTCCACCTCAAGCTCAAGTAAGCTTAGCCATTCGGAGAGTCGTGATGGACTGATAAAACGTGCCGCCCAAGGGGCCTCCTTCGTTTGATGATGAAGCAAACGCCAGCCCCACCAAAGGCTAACAGGGTTGAAGCCAATCACAATCAGGGTGCCTCCGGGAATCAATACACGGGCAGCCTCGCGCAACACTTGATGTGGATTCTCTTCAAAATCAAGACTGTGCTGCAATACTACGAGGTCGACACTTTCATTGGCCAGTGGCAGCGAGCCCGTTTCACCAAATACAAAGGGCAGCCACGACTGACTGAGCGGAGCATCTGCGGCAACAAGTTTGTGGGATATTGGGCTTTTCTCGAGCAGCTTATCGGGATCACCTTGCCCACAATAAAGCAAATGATAACCAAAACGTGTTGGCAGAATATGGTTTGCAATGTCGAATTCAACCTGCTGAACCGCCTGCCCAAGTGGTGATTCAAACCATGCGCTCATTTTTGAAGATAACAAGTGACAACGAGGTTTATTGGAAAATTTTATAAATCGTGGCAGCGCCATTATTGCCCCTTTTTCTTTTTTCTACTCAAAGCATGTCTCACTTTATCCGAACTGCATATGCTTCAATGAAGCCCATATAATGCTATGCTTAATAGCTATTAAACGGCAAGGATAAAAGACGCCGACAGTGGTTATGTTATTGTTTATAGTACTTGCGCTCCGTCTCTCATCTCGGCATGGTGCTCCAGATCGAACCTTAACGTAAGAATCGAGGCATTCGCTGGGAACGATAAGTCGTTTTATTATCGGCCATCTCACCAAATTCAAACAAGTATTACATTGGCATTTTTATGGTATTTTCCTTCTCTCCCTTGAGGAGTTTTGAAAGCTCAACCTTCAAACCCCAGTTCTATCACCTTAAATGTTTCGCTCTTTCTAGCCTTTTTTCGTTATTGATGTTCGTCGCTTGTACCAGCATACAAGGTGCCCATGCTGAGGAGGCCTATAAACAAAACATCTCAAGCGAAAAAAGCCATAAGTCTTCTTCTTTAGGTCGCTTGTTCAAACGATTCTTTTCTGGCAAACCCAAGATGGATGTTTGCGAGATCGACCACAATGATGCGAATCTATTAAAGGACACCAAGCTCGACCAAGGGCTCATCGCACTCGATGAAATAGGCTTTATCGATAACTCACAACCATTTTACCAAGCCAGTGGCGAATTCGTTCGCTTTCATCCTCTAGGAAATATTGCCCTCGAAAGCCCTCAACCAATCTCGAAAAATCAAAACACCCACCCCATCTGGCCTCTGCTAAGAAGCCAGTTTCAACTTGACCTCGATATTCGCAACAAACGATTCTCGCAGCAGCTCAACTGGTATAAGAAGCACCCAGCATATATAGACAGGGTGCTTAAACGTGGCACACCCTATTTCCATTTTGTGTTGGGTGAAATTAAAAAGCGCAATCTACCCGGTGAGCTCGCTCTGCTGCCCATTGTCGAAAGTGCCTACGACCCGTTTGCCTATTCTCACGGCAGAGCCTCGGGCATGTGGCAGTTTATCCCCGGAACCGGCAAAGCCTACGGTTTAAAGCAGAACTGGTGGTACGATGGCCGCAGGGATGTCGTTGCTTCAACGAATGGAGCGCTGGATTATCTGGAATCGCTGCACAGACGCTTTGATGGCAATTGGCTGCACGCACTTGCTGCATACAACTCCGGTGGCGGCACAGTGAACCGCGCCATCCGGCAAAACAAGAAACTAGGTCGCCCTACCGATTTTTGGTCTTTAAAGCTTCCCAAAGAAACCCAGGCCTATGTACCCAAACTTCTTGCTTTATCGCAGATGTTTGCGACCCCCAGAAAATACGGCATAACCCTCACTCACATTCCTGATACCGCGCAATTCTCCATCGTCAAACTGGATGGTCAAATTGACCTGGCGCAGGCGGCATCTCTGGCTGATATAAGTCTTGCGGAAATTTACCGTTTTAATCCGGGTTTTAACCGCTGGGCAACAGACCCCGAAGGGCCTCACCACCTCCTAATACCCATCGAAAAATCAGTCACTTTCCAGGACAAACTAAAAACCCTACCCCCCGAACAACGGCTGACCTGGAAGCGTTACAAGATTAAAAATGGTGACAGCCTTGGTTTGATTGCACAGCGAAACCACACTACCGTCAATTTTTTAAAGCAAATTAACCAGCTTAGAAGCAGTCGCGTCATTATTGGCAAAACCCTTTTAATACCGGCACCCACCCAGTCCCTTAATGCCTACAAACTCAGCGCCAGCCAACGCCAGTTAGCGTTGCAGCGCCGGCAACCTGCCAACACCCGAAAACAGGTTCACCGGGTAAGAAGCGGCGAGAGCTTTTGGACGATTGCGAGGAAATACAAGGTTGGCACGCGTCAACTGGCCAAATGGAATGGTATGGCTCCCAAAGATACGCTGAAGATTGGCCAAAAGTTGACGATTTGGTCAAAGCACCGGCTCACTGCCTCTGCTAAAACAGGCCCCCAGGTGGTTCGTAAGATTAATTATCGCGTGAGGAAAGGGGACTCACTGGCCAGAATCGCCGGAAAATTTAATGTGACCGTTGCGCAGCTCACCCAGTGGAACCAGCTGGACAAGCGGCGCTATCTCCAGCCGGGACAGCCCCTGAGGCTATGGGTGGATGTGACTAAAGTCAGTATTTAAACTACTAGCAGGCTGTTGAAATTCTACTGACTTGGCCATCTACTGCGTTAAAATCGCACTCAAAGTGCTCATTTACACGTGTAAACTCCGCTTTTTCGCTTGATTTTGCCTTATATCTGACTCAATTCAGCGAATTTCAACAGCCTGTTAAGTTTGTTCTAAACTCTTTAGCGGGCTTTGAAAAATCAGGCGCTGAGCAAGTGAAAGCTGGGTAAATTGTCCTTTTTATCTTGCCTGACCCAGCTATAAAAGTGTGCGGCGCTCATGGGTTTCGCAAAATGGAAACCCTGCCCTACTTCGCAGTTC
>DFBZ01000012.1 GCA_002366835.1 Gammaproteobacteria bacterium UBA3067 | reverse complement strand
GTATTCGCACTCTTCCCTCTGCCTTTTTTGGTACGAAGCCTCCTACCACCGGCAGACAGCAAAAACGAAGCCGCTCTCCATACGCCTTTTTTAGCCGAACTAAAAAGCATCAACGAAGCGGAGACCGTTTCGCACCAAAGTCAGGGTTTACGGTCCCTGCTACCTTGGCTGATATGGACCATGCTGCTAATTGCAGCCGCTCGCCCCGCGTGGGTTGGCGACCCCGTTCAATTACCCGCAAGTGGAAGAGATTTAATGCTGGCGGTGGATGTTTCCCCCAGCATGCAGGAAGAAGACCTTCAGCTGCGCAATAAACCCGTGGATCGACTCACCGTATTAAAAGCTGTCATGAACCCTTTTATTGATTCTCGCGTGGGGGATCGCCTAGGTTTAATTCTTTTTGGTAGTCAGGCCTATTTGCAAACCCCCCTCACCTTTGACCGGATTACCGTCAAAACCCTGCTTAATGAATCCCGTATTGGTATCGCAGGAGATGCTACCGCCATGGGCGACGCCATTGGTTTAGGGTTAAAACGCCTGATGCATCGGCCCAATGAAAAAAAGGTACTTGTTCTTATAACCGATGGCGCCAACACCGCTGGCGAACTCAGCCCAAGAAAAGCCGCCGAATTAGCCGCGCAGAAAGGCCTCACCGTTTACACCATTGGCATCGGTGCAGATGAAATGAACGTACCGGGCCTACTAGGTAGTTCTTTCGGTGCGTATAAGAAAAACCCCTCAAAAGATTTGGATGAAACCTTGCTCACCGACATTGCCCAGCTAACAGGCGGGCGTTATTTTCGCGCCCGCAGCGCAGAAGACCTAGCTGGCATTTACCAACTTCTGGATGAACTGGAACCGGTAGAATTAGAAACAGAAACCTTTCGCCCCCGCCAGGTTTTGTATTTTTGGCCGCTGGGTTTTGCATTTATTCTCAGCATCAGCCTGGCTTTATTTTCTCTCTTGGCAAACAGGCATATCAGAAAAGGCACAAGCGCTGAACAGGTGGCAGAATAGTGGAATACTTTTACAGCATTCAGCAGTTTCACTTCCTACGCCCATATTGGCTACTGGCACTACTACCTATACTACTTATTACTTGGAGATTGCTAAAAAGAAGTAGTTCAGGGGCGCTGTGGCAGGATGTCATCAGCCCTGAATTGTTATCGGTATTATTAATCGGCGAAGAAAAGAAAAGCAGCCAGCTACCGTATTATTTTCTAGCCCTATTATGGATTCTGGCCACCATTGCACTTGCCGGCCCCGCATGGCAGAAACTTCCCCAGCCGGTGGAAAAACGTATCGACGCACAAGTCATTATTCTGGATTTGTCTCTTTCCATGTTCGCCGATGACATTAAACCTTCTCGCCTTGCACGCGCCAAACATAAACTAAGTGATATTTTAAAGCGAAGAAATGAAGGCGTGACCGGGTTAGTGGTATTTAGTGGGGACGCCCATATCGTCTCCCCCCTGACGGATGACAGTCAAACCATTTTGGCACTGGCACCCGCACTAAACCCTGAGCTAATGCCTATTCCTGGCAGCAATACCCTGGCAGCGATACAGGCAGCACAAATTTTATTGAAAAATGCTCAGGCAAATAGCGGAAGTATCATACTCATTACAGATGGTATAGATACAAGCCAGCTAGACGATATAGAAAAACAGCTTGCTAATACCCAATACCAACTATCCATTTTAGGCGTGGGAAGCAAAAGCGGCGCCCCCATAAAAATGCCCGATGGCTCGTTATTCAAAGACAAAAACCAACGCATTGTTGTTCCCCAATTGGAAAATGTGCCTTTAATTAAGCTGAGTCACAGCTTAGGTGGCCGTTACAGCGACATCACCAACGATGACAGCGACATTGATCGTCTGCTAGAAAACAGCACCCCTTTTGCTAAAGAAGATTACAAAAGCACAGAACGCGATTTCGACTTATGGCAAGAAGAAGGCCCCTGGCTATTAATCCTCATACTGCCACTCGCCAGCTTGGCATTTCGGCGTGGCTGGTTAGGCTTTTATGCCATCGCTTTATTCGCCAGCACAAGTTTACCTTCTTCCCCAGCCCACGCTTTTGAATGGCAAGACTTATGGGCCACAAAAAACCAGCAAGCTCAAGCCCTCTACCAGGAAGGTGATTATGAAAATGCCGCTGAGACATTTTCATCCAAGGAATGGAAAGCCAGCAGCTACTACAAGCAGGAAAGATATGAAGAGGCTGCCGAATATTTCTCAGCAAACGAAAGTGCCACCAGCCACTATAATCGCGCCAATGCCCTGGCAAAATCTGGCAAGTTGGAAGATGCCCTAAGCTACTACGAAAAAGCACTCGAGCAACAAACTGACTTTGAGGATGCCAAGTTCAACCACGATTTAGTAAAAAAACTCTTAGAACAACAACAGCAGCAAGAAGAACAACAACGAGACTCCAAAGAGCAATCCGACAAGCAGGAACAAGAACAAGACCAACAAAAAGACGACTCACAAGAAGGCCAGGATTCATCTCAAGACGGGCAATCGCAAGACAGCCAACCCCAAGAAGAGCAGTCCCAAAAAAGCGAAGATAACGAGCAGTCTGATAGCGAGTCTGAAGAAAACCAAACGCAGCAGGAAAACGCACAGCAACCTGAAGATGAAAATCAACAAAATGCAGAGCCGCAAGAGGCCCAAGCTACGCCTTCAGAACTGGCCGACATGAGCGAACAGGAAAAGAAACAAGAGTTGGAGCAATGGTTACGCCGCGTGCCGGATGACCCCGGCGGCCTCTTAAGACGCAAGTTTTATCTTGAATCTCGCCAGAAGCAAAGCCCCGCTTCTGATAAACAGTGGTAAGGAAAGTTTCATTGACACATACAGCAACTATGCAAAACATCACCTCTAGCACACCAACACATTTGTCTTTATCACAAAGATATATGCCACTTGTAATACTGGCTTTATTGCTTCAAAGCCTGAGTGGTTTTGTTTTCGCAGCGGAATTTAACGCCGCAGTAAATCGCTATACTTTAGAAGAAGGAGAAAGCCTCGAATTACGCCTGCAGGTTAATGAATCCAGCTTATTGAACAAACCCGACTACAGCCCCCTTGAGAAAGATTTTGACATTATGGATGTGGGCCGTAGCAGTCAGGTGCAAATAATCAACGGCGATACGAAGTCTTCCACCGTCTGGAAGCTGGCTCTTGTTCCCAATAAAACTGGGGAAATAACTATTCCTTCCATCCGGCTTGGTAAATTAAGAACGCAAGCGATTACCATCAACGTTACCAAGGCGATGGCTCAAAGCAGCAATATTTTACAAACCCAGCCAAAAATAATGGTCGAGGCGGTGGCAGACAAAACCTCAGCCTACGTACAAGAGCAAATAATTTATACCGTTCGCCTGCTATTTCAGGGCATTCAAATTCGCCAATGGAACCTCAGCGAACCCACTGTCGGTGATGCGATCATTCACCCCCTGGGCGAGCCCGCCCAATATGAAAAAAATATCGGGGGAATAAGTTACGGTGTACTTGAAAAGCGCTACGCCATTTTCCCCCAAAGCAGCGGTGAGCTAGAGATCCCGCCCATCACTTTTGCTGGGGTCGTCAATGATGCCAACCAGCAAAATTATTTTGGCCGAGGGAAGCAAATCATAAGGCGTTCTCAGCCAGTTGGCATTAGCGTACATCCTAAAAACAGCGCTTTCCCAAACTTAAACTGGTTACCAGCAAAAGCGCTTCTGCTGGAGGAGAAATGGTCCCCCGAACTCAACACACTAAAGGTGGGGGAGTCAGTCACTTGGACGCTGATATTAAAAGCCCTTGGGCAAAATAGCTCTACTCTGCCACCGCTGAACATCAAGCTACCCCCCGAATTCAAAACCTACCCAGACCAAGCCAAACTGGAAGAAGGCCAAAATGGTGATGGGCTTATCGGCCAACGAAGTGAATCCATTGCCATCGTTGCCACAAGCCCTGGCGATTTTGAATTGCCCGCAGTGGAAGTAAGCTGGTGGAATACACAAGAAAATCAGTTACAAACCACCCGTATTCCAAAACGCTCTATTAGAGTCATCCCGTTTCTTTAATGCTTCACTGGGGCGCTCACCAGGCTTGGTTATCT
>DFBZ01000039.1:2679-3919 GCA_002366835.1 Gammaproteobacteria bacterium UBA3067 | reverse complement strand
GCATCAATGCCAATAAAAATATCGGGCGGATAGGTTAAAAATAGATTCCGGAGTTTTTTCCTGACCCCCATAAGCTCAGGCAAGCGCTTTAGGACATCAACAATCCCCATGACTGCCAGCCTTTCCATAGAGAAGAGGCTATGAAAACCTTCCGCAATCATTTTCTCGCCACCTATCCCCACAAAGTAAGCGTGAGGATAGTATTTTTTGATTTCACGCATCAAACCCACGCCCAGCGTGTCACCTGACATTTCACCCACCACTATACCGATGGTTAGAGAAGACTGGCCAGCCGCAGCGCGTTTGGGAGAATTCATATCGGAAATTTGATCATCCATAGAAACGTTTCCACTCAAAACCAAGCAGATTCCCTGATTAAAGTTTTAGCGAGTAATGCCGCGTTCACTTTTTTCCAATGACTCGATAAAAAGCTGTACTTTGACGCTACTGGGATACGTTTCTTTAAGAAGCTCGATGGCTTGAGCAAGGGTATTCTTTTGGCGATAGACAATCTTGTAAGACTGCCGGAGGGCGGAAATATCTTCTTGAGTAAAACCTTTACGGCGCATGCCTTCAAAGTTCATACCATGAGCAGAGGCCGTATCGCCACTGACCATTACATAAGCGGGTACGTCTTTTACAATTACGCTGTTAATGGCAGACATGCTATAGGAGCCAATTTGGCAAAACTGGTGTACCCGTGTAAAACCACCAAAAATAACGGAGTCCCCCACCTCTACATGACCAGCCAGTGCGGTACTGTTTGCAAGGATAATATTATTCCCCACCACGCAGTCGTGTGCGATATGCACATAAGCCATGATGAGATTATCACTGCCAACAAGCGTCAAGCTTTGATCCTGAACAGTACCACGATGTATCGTGACACACTCTCTGATTTGGTTGTTATCGCCAATCACCAGGCGGGTAGGCTCGCCCTTGTATTTTAGATCCATGCAATCTTCGCCGATGGAAGAAAACTGGAAAATACGATTATTTTGACCGATTTCTGTCGGCCCCTTGATAACAACATGAGGGCCAACACAAGTACCTTTGGCGATGCTCACATCCGGGCCGATAAGACTCCATGGGCCAATTTCAACGCCTTCATCAATCTCAGCTTTAGGATCTACAATTGCCTGCGGATGAATCAATATTAAGCCGTCCTGTCAGCACACAAAATGTTTGCTTTTGCGGCAAGTTCGCCATCCACAGTGGCCTCACACTCAAATTTCCAGAT
>DFBZ01000039.1:0-2545 GCA_002366835.1 Gammaproteobacteria bacterium UBA3067 | reverse complement strand
TCCACAACCCGGTCAACTAAAAGAAAAGGAAATCGGTGAGGAAGGTATTCTCGTATTTCATTTATATCCATCATTAAAAGAACCTAGTACCTTATACTTTATGAAAATGCTTTAAACTAAAAAATCTGGCTTTATTGCTCGGAAGTCATGCTGGAGAAGTACCCCGCTTTCATGCCCAACTCACATTTTAAAACCAACACCTGGCTGTTATTTTCTTATGCCTACAATATTTTTTCTTTGAACAACATAGCAAACTATTGATACGCAAGGCACCGGGCACTAACAAGCTACCTTCAACCTGAATACCTAATCGGGAGCTTCGGCCAAACCTTTTTCTAAACTTTCTACCCGCTTGGCCAACTCACTCAGCTTCCGGAACCGCACCGCGTTCTTCTGCCACTGGCGATTTTCCATTACTCCACCCGTACCTGAAGCATAAACACCTGCCTTGGTAATATTTTTACTCACCAGGCTCATCCCTTTTACGTGCACATTGTCGGCAATATCGATATGTCCAGAAATCGCCACGGCACCGGCTATAGTACAATACCTTCCTATTTTTGTGCTACCTGCAATAGCAGTAGATCCAGCAATGGCAGCTCCATCACCAACAATCACATTGTGTGCAATCTGAACTTGATTATCAATGATAACGCCATCACCAATAATCGTGTCATCCAGGGCACCGCGATCAATGGTGGTATTAGCACCAATTTCGACTGACTTCCCGATTCTCACCGAGCCCAGCTGCTCTATTTTTTCCCAGCGCCCTTCGTGAGGCGCATAACCAAAGCCATCGGCCCCAATCACTGAGCAGCTATGAATAACCGACTGAGCCCCTATTTTTACGCCATGATAGAGCGTCACATTAGCGTGTAAGTGGCAGCCATCTCCTAGCTGAACATTTTGCCCCAACACACAACCCGGCTCCAAGATAACATTCTCGCCGAGCACGACACCCGCCTCTATGATGACACCGGGAGCAATGGAAGCAGAAGCAGGAACGGAAGCGGAGTCAGAAATAATTGCCGCAGGGTGCACGCCTGATTCATGCTTCACCGCCCTGAATAACTGAGAAACGCGCGCATAACCCCAGTAGGGATCATCCATCACAAGTGCACTGCATGGGCAAAGAGCAAGATTTTTTCGGGAAAGAATAACCGCACCAGCCGACGTCTCTTGCAAGCCCCCTAGGTACTTTGGGTTTGCCAAAAAACTGAGGTGCTCAGAAGTCGCCGAGATTAGGGTTGAGATACCAGTAATAGCCTTATCTGCATCTCCTACTAGCTCTGCGTCCAAATACTTGGCAATACCCTCTAAGGCAAGAGGGGCAGCCTTTAACGTGTTCACAAATATTCGCTCTTAATGGCTGACTTTATTCAAAAGCTGCATGTTCTTTAGCATGCAGTATGTTTTAACGCGGCTATGCGCAGTTTTAGCGCGAGTCGAGCTGAATAACTACTTATTCTTTTCGTTCAGCTTTAACGTTACTTTAAGAGTAATATCCATTTTAGGATCAAACTCCACCAATGCTTCCCGACGGAATACCACGTCGTAGCCTTCCTCTTTCATAATATCTTTAATCGCATCCTGTGCATCGCTGACGACTGGCTGCAATAGCTCTTGCTGTCGCGTTTGCAGGCGCCTTTGCGATTCCTGACTTAAGGCTTTCAGCTCGTTGGTCACTTTCATTCCTTCTTCCTGAAGTTTACGTTTTTCTGCATCCCCCATGATGGCCCAATCGCGCTGTTGCCGCTCTTTAAGTTCTGTGATTTCCTTCTTGAGTTCTTCAATTTTTTTCTCTTCAACAGAGAATTCTTTTTTCAACTTAGACTCAATTTCTTTTACTCTGTCTGCGGAGCGCATGGCCTTCTGAACATCCACCACCGCCAGCTTTTTATCCGCTGCAAAAGATGCCCCTGTGAAAAGCACCATGCCTACCATTAACCCCAAAGCCCATTTACGCATATCTATTTTCCTTGTTTGTTAATCAAAATCGCTGTAAGCAGGCCCTTTTTTCTTTTACAGGGGCCCAAATAATTTAGCCACTCAACATTACGCAGGCAGCCTTAAAAAACACGCCCTAGCTCAAACTGAAAGCTTTTGGTTCTGTCCCCTTCCTCGTCGCCAAAGGGCCTAGCAATAACGAAAGACAGTGGCGCAATGGCCGTCATCCAAGTTAAGCCTACACCTACCGAGTATCTCAGCTTGCCGCCGTCAAAATCATTAGATTGACCACTAAAACTATCACTCGCCAAGTCATATTGTAATCGACCGGTATCAAACACATTGCCGGCATCAACAAAAAATGCGGTGCGCATGGAGCGCCGATCTTTAACAAAAGGGGTGGGGAAAATCAGTTCTATACTGCCTTCCACTAATAAGTTACCACCAAAAGGGTCTGTATCCGTCAAACACTCAGTGTTACCGGCGCGAAGTACGCTTTCCATACAGCTCTGTTCGGGCTCAAAACCAGGGTTGGCGGCGGTATCAACCAAGAACACTTCTGAGCTTTGAGGCCCTAAAGTATTACTGCGATAACCCC
>DFBZ01000004.1 GCA_002366835.1 Gammaproteobacteria bacterium UBA3067 | reverse complement strand
ACTCCCTTGGCATAGAAGATAAAATTATCTGCGGGTATGTCGGCGCGTTTAATCCTTGGCACGGTTTAGAATGGTTTATGGATATTATTATCCCTCGCTTAAAGGAAAAGCCAAACCTTGTGTTGCTGCTTATTGGCGATGGAATTAGCTATAACAAAATAAAAGCTGTGGTTGGAGAATTTGGCGCTGAGGAACATGTTTGTATGCCGGGTCGCATTGCGCACTCACAAGTGCCTAAGTATATAGCAGCGATGGATTACGCGGTTCTTCCTGATTCCAATATCTATGGCTCCCCAATGAAATTGTTTGAAACAATGGCAATGGGTAAGGGAATGGTGGTGCCAGCATTTCCGCCCATAGAAGAAGTGATTGAAGACGATCACACAAGCTGGATTTTCCCAGCAGGGCAGCACCATGCGTGCGTTGAACAAGTCTTAGAGTTAGCAGATGACCCAGAGCAGCTGCAAAGGATTGGTAAAAATGCCCGTGACTATATCGTTCAAAATCGGCAGTGGCGGCATAATGCAGAGCAGTTGCTTTCTCTGCTCGACAAGCCCTAACTGGAAATGCTCTTAACCTAGGGCCCCTAAGATGAGCATTATGGCTGAATCAATATTTTGGATCGCTTTATTTTTGATAGTGTATAGCTATCTTTTATATCCGCTACTTCTTTTACAGCTTTCGGCGATCTCTCAACTGAAGCGCGATATTAGCTATAAGCTCTTTGCCAATAGTAGTGGCGTAGATCGCAGAGCCAATATTCAATCGCAAGAGCTTCCCCCGATAACGGTCGTACTATCTGCTTACAACGAAGAAAAACATATTGTAGCGCGCATCGAAAACCTGCTAACGCTAGACTACCCGGCAGATCAGCTAAAAATATTTATCGGCTGTGACGGGTGTTCAGACAATACCGTAAGTTTGATACAAGGCATTCATGACTCCCGCATGCGCTTATTTGATTTTACCGAAAATAGAGGTAAAACAAACGTTCTCAATGACCTGTTAGAGCAAGTTGAAACACCTTTAACAGTGTTTACAGATGCAAATACCTACTTCCAGAAAGATGCGCTAATTAAGCTGGCTCGGCACTTCGAAAATGAAGAGGTGGGTGCTGTTTGTGGGGAGCTTAGCTTTACGCCCACCTCTGATGGCAGTAACCAAGATGGGCTCTATTGGAAACTAGAAAAACTCCTGAAATTTAATGAATCACGCCTAGGCGCCCTGTTGGGAGCAAACGGGGCAATATATTGTATTCGTACAGATCTTTACCAAGCTCTAGAGCCAGACTGTATTATCGACGACTTCATGGTGGTCATGCACATTTCCTTAAAAGGGCTGGTAGTGAAATACGACAGCGAAGCCATCGCCTTTGAGGACGAGGCGCCCTCAGCGCAAGATGAATACAAACGGCGAGTACGAATCGGCGCAGGAAATTATCAAGTTTTTTTTCGGAATCTCGATGCCCTTAGCTTGCACAGGCCAATGCTCTTTTTCTGTTACGTCTCCCATAAGGTGCTACGCTGGTTTGCACCGCATCTTCTACTTATTGTCTTAATGGCCAACATTCTATTGTTGGATGCGCCCATCTATATGATTTTTCTGGCCGCTCAATGCCTGCTTTATGCCGGTGTTTACTTCGTTCATCGCAAGGCATGGCAGCCGCCGGGTTTGTTAAAACTGCCTGTATTTCTACTTTATATGAATGTGGCGTTAGGGCATGGTTTTTTGCGTTATCTGGGGGGGAACGCAGCCGGTGCCTGGGAACGCACAGCCAGGTAGAAGTACGCCCCCAGAAAAATCGTGCTACATATATAGGTATGACCTTAACGAATTAAAATCACCGGAGTAAACATGTACTGGGTTCTGTGTATTATTGCGGTGATATTTGCCGTTGTTATTATCGTTTTAAAGAAAAAAAACATGCTTAATTGGCTACCCCATTACTTGTGGCAGCAGCTTACTACCCAGAAAAACAAAAATGGCCCCACTCATATCCTGTTCTGTTTTGTCGATCACTACGAACCGCAATGGGGCAAACCTAACGACATCGAAGTTGAGCGCGCTCGTGTTGATCGTTGGTGTCAGGATTATCCAGCCATGGCAAAAAAACATGTCGATTGCGATGGCAAGCATCCCCAGCATGGTTTCTTTTACCCTGAAGAAGAATACAGAGAAGAGCACCTTCAAAAGCTCAACAACCTATGCAATCAAGGTTACGGTGAAATAGAAGTTCACCTTCATCATGATAACGACACCAGCGACAATCTGCGTAGCACATTAAATGGCTTTAAAAGCCTGCTTAACGAAAAATTTCAAGCACTGCCAAAGGACGTCAATACCGGAGAACTCAAATACGGCTTTATTCACGGTAACTGGTGCTTGGATAACTCTAGGCCCGATGGGCGTTGGTGCGGAGTAAATGATGAATTGATCGTACTAAAAGAAACCGGCTGCTACGCCGACTTCACTTTTCCTTCTGCACCCAGCGACACTCAGCCAAGTAGAGTAAACAGCATCTACTACGCAAA
>DFBZ01000102.1:23367-28970 GCA_002366835.1 Gammaproteobacteria bacterium UBA3067 | reverse complement strand
CAGTGGAAGTAAGCTGGTGGAATACACAAGAAAACCAGTTACAAACCACCCGTATTCCAAACCGCTCTATTAGAGTCATCCCCGCCGCTCCCCAAGTGCAGGCCATACCTAGCTCTCCCCAACCGGCTACTCCTGAAATCACCACCGCCCCACAAGCACCGCTGAAAACCTCAAGCAGCGACGCCGTATTACTGAAAGAATTACAACAGTGGAAAATAGGGGCTCTGGTAGTAACGGGGCTGCTTTTGTTGCTGCTTATTACACACTTTATTCTATGGTTACGCCGAAAGCCCTCAAAAGAAATTTCAGCCGCTGATCACCAGCTCTTAGAAAAGGAGCGGCAGCTAAAAATACAAAGCAGCTTGAAAACATTGTTGACTGCTTGTAAAACAAATAACCCAAAACAAGTACAAGCCACACTTATTGATTGGGGGAGCCACCTCCTCGGCCAAAGCATACACTCCATCGGACAAATTAAAACTGAAATGACCAGCGCTGAGTTAAAGGACGAGTTAGGCAAACTAGAAAGCCTGCTATATAGTGCACAAGCTGATTCCACCACTTGGAATGCGAGCAAGTTGGCTGAACTTATTAAGAGCTACGATACCCAGCAGCCTCTTAAGCATAGAGCAAAGGAAACACTCGCCCCCCTCTACCCCTCTGCCTAATTTCATATTGATCAAACAGGAATTTTAATGGCCATAAATTGGTACCCCGGCCACATGCACAAGGCCAGAAAAGAAATTATCACAGCGATGCCCAATGTGGATTTGGTCATTGAAGTTCTCGATGCACGCATTCCGTTTAGCAGCGAAAACCCCGTCGTCGCACAAGTTCGCAGTCACAAGGGCAATACCAAACCCTGCCTCAAAGTACTCAGTAAAATTGACTTGGCCGACCCAGTTCAGACCGAACGCTGGTGCCAGCATTTCGAGCAGGAGCAATCTGTTAAAGTTCTTCCTATTGCTATCAGCGAAGACAATGTCGCCAAACGCGTGGTGGCAAAAGCCCGCGCCCTTTTCCCCGATCGCTCTAAAGATAAAGCCATTCGGGCGATGATTATGGGCATTCCCAATGTCGGAAAATCATCCTTAATCAATGTTCTCGCTGGCCGTACCATTGCAAAAGTCGGTAACGAACCCGCCGTCACCAAAAGCCAACAGCGCATAGATATTGGTGACGGCATTATTCTCAACGACACCCCCGGCATCTTATGGCCAAAGGTTGAAAACCCCCATAGTGCTTACCGCCTAGCAACCACCGGCGCCATCAAAGACACGGCAATGGACTACCTCGACGTCGCTTTTTATGCCGCAGAGTTCCTGATAAAAACATACCCTGAATTACTGATTCAGCGATACGAACTGGAAAGAAAACCCAGCAACCCAGAGCAGCTTCTGGATGAGCTAGGCAGCAAAAGAGGCTGCCTGCGTGGCGGCGGTCGGGTCGATTTAAACAAAGCCGCCACCTTGTTTATTCATGAACTGCGCAGCGCACAAATCGGACATATCACCCTCGAAACACCAGAGATGATGCTTGAGGAAATTGCCGAAGTCGCTCGTGTAAAAGAAGAGAAAGAAATGAAAGATCAGGAACGAAAATCAAAAGGAAGAAAGAAAAGATGACGCATAAAGAACACACCTTCAATATATATCTTACCCACATATAGTCTGTTAGCCCCCCCTCCTTTCCGGCAAATAATAGCCTGCTAAAAAGGAGCACATCAACACCTTCACAATTTGTTGAGCTTCCTGTTGCTACTATTTCAATCACAGTAGACCAAGGCGAATAAAGCCTTGGCCTCAATTGAAAAACAGGACGCTCTGATGAAAACAAAACACCTTTTAGCCATCGCCGTATTGCTGGTTGTCGGCCTACCTTTTACAGCACAAGCTCAGCTGCAAGATCGCCCACAAGATTTTGATTTATATGAATATTTTGATAGGGACGTCTATGCGTGGGGCTTATTCGAGGCCCGCTTTGGCAGTTTGAAAAGGGAATTCAGTGTGCTAATCAGAGGGAGCATTGAAGATGAGAAGCTCGTTCTAAGAGAATATTTTAATTATGCCGACGGCGAAAAGCAGCAACGAACATGGCGAATCACTCAAACAGGAAAAAACACCTACGAGGGCAGAGCTGCAGACGTAAAGGGCATCGCAATAGGCACTGTGAAAGAGAATACTTTAAGCTGGAAGTACTCGCTTGAGCTTAAAACCGATGAGCGAAACATCGTAGTGGCATTGGACGATAAGATGTATTTACAAAAAGACGGTTCAATGATCAATCGAGCCAGCATGTCAAAATGGGGCGTAAATGTAGGAGAGATTTCACTATTTTTTCTGCCCGCTGAGTTGCTTGAAAATACGCCGTTAAAAGAAGCCGAGTTCCATTCCCACTTCGCTAATTAGGTTTATTTTCGGCTTCGCGTAAAACAACCTTCAAACCATTTGGCTGAAGGTTTGTTATGCTAAGTTCTAGGTCGAATTGGTCTACCAAACGTTTTACGATGGCCATGCCTAAACCTTCCCCCGCCTTACTGTTTCCCCTGCCTCTCACATGGCGTTCAAAGATATTACGCAAGAGGTCAGGGTCTACGCCCTTTCCAGTGTCTTGAACAATGATTTCACCCTGATTCAAAATAACGGTGACGGAGCCATTTTCTGTGTAATTGATAGAGTTCCGAACCAGGTTATTTAAAATAATGGAAATGACTTGTATAGGCACCGTGGTCTCCCACTGCCCCTGTTCTAGATAATCCAAAGTAACCGGCCCTCCTTCCAAAAGGGGCCGTAATTTATCTACTTCAACCGGCACCATCTCGGACAAAAGGTAAACATTATTATCGCTATTCAGCTCATTCTCTCGCGCAAGTAAAAAGAACACACGAATCAGCTCAGACAAATCGCCAGCAGCCCGCCTTATCATCATTAGACGCTCTCGCGCCTTGCCTTGGATGCTGCTATCAGCAAGCATAATCTGCACCGCACCATCGATAATGGTAACTGGCGTTCGCAACTCGTGGCTCGCATCAGAAGTGAATTGCCTTTCTCGCTTAATCAAATTATCAATGCGTTGCGAATAATCCTGGAGCGCTTCTGCCAACTCAGCCACCTCTCCTTTCAAGTTAGGCAATTCAGCATCAAATACAGGCTGGGCGTGTTCGGGGTCAAGCCCCCTCACCTTTTTTGCCAGCCTTAACACCGGAGAAATCGCACCCCAAGTTCGATGATAAGCCAGCCAGCTGCTTAAATAGCCAATAATAAGTAATATTGTGATCGGTAATATGCCGAATAGACCAACCAGCCTATCCACATTTCCTTGCAAAAAAACCAAATACAAACGCTGCGCCTCGAAGTCACGAACGAATACCGGGACCTTTGGATGCGCATCATTAAAATAGATATTCGTATGCAGCCCGAGGGGAAGGCGTTTAAGAAAATCAGGAACGCTCTGCTCGGATGTTGGTGAGCCAAGGTAAGCAATCAAATTACGCGTATGAGGTAGAGGAAAATCAGGATTTTCTTGATAAGCGGAAATAAAATAATCCGCCTCCAATTCAAGCGCATTCCTCACTAATAGTTTTTCGAGAATAACTCGGGTTCCCAAGACGCTGAATGCCAGTACAACGCAAACAAAAATCAGCCTATATAAAAACTTCGAGTTAATAACGCGTTTTTGTCTATTTAGTATTGTCATACAGGCGGTAGCCCACTCCATGGATCGTATGGAGCAGTTTATTTTCGAATGGACGATCTATCGCTTGCCGAAGTGCGGAAAGGTGGGTTCTCAGTGAGTCACTATCCGTTGGCTCGTCTCCCCAAATCGCCGTTTCTATTTCATTACGTGACACCACACGATGGCTTTGCTGCATGAGCAATTTGAGAAGCTTAAACCGGACTGGATTGAGAGCGATGCGCTGATCTTGTCGACTCACTTCAAAGGTTTCTGTATCCAGCGTCATATCAGCCACCTTTATTCGGGTATCCATTGTGCGTCGGCTCCGCCGCCATAACGCTTCTATGCGTGCCAAGAGCTCCGGCAATTCAAATGGCTTTACCAAATAATCATCTGCACCCACCTCAAAACCATCCAGCTTATCATCCAGAGTATCTCTGGCCGTGAGCATCAGAATCGGCACTGAAGAGTGCTCCTCTTCTCTTAATTTCCGGCAAACCTCTAAGCCATCGATACCCGGCAAAGCTAAGTCCAAAACAATACAGTCGTATTCATTCTCCTTTGCAAACTGCAAGCCTGCCTTACCGTTAGTGGCGTAATCGATGACATGACCAAACCCGCTCAGATAATCCACCACTAGCTCACCGATATCTAAGTTGTCTTCCACTACCAGTATACGTGCAAGATAATCTGGTTCCTTAATCATATATATGATCCAAAGGTGTCTGTGTGAGCCATGTGTAAATCTGGCGTATGCGTCATTTAAGTAACCTCCTGCTCTGCTCTGCTCTACTCTAATCTCGTCTTCAAATTTAACGATACTGACTACATCTGCGAGGATGTTTGTAGCCGCATGTATAGTTAAATCACCTGTAACTGCGTAGCAGTGTGACTTTTATACCAGCTGAGAACCCAACATGAAAAACAGAGCAATATTGCTTGATAAAGCGAGCATGTAAAAGTAGCTTCTTGGGCTGGGGTTTTTTTCTGTCGCTATTAAATAGTATAGAGCCATGTGCATTAGTCTGGATAGCGCAAATACCCATATTAATAAGGCCAACCAAAATGCGTCCGCGCCTACCAATATCGCTAATATTGCGGGCCCTACCATTAATACGACGTTTTCAAGAGAGTTCTGAAACGTGCGGTGGCTGCGAAACACAAAGGACGCATGGCCGAGTTTTTCATCGAGTACACCGGGTATATAACTGGTTTGAAGTCTGTGTGAAACCGATGCGACCAGGCTTTGTACTAGTACGGTAAATAGTATTACCCACAGGCCCGTAATAGCGCTTAAGTATTCTTCATACATTTCCGATCCTCTTTAGTTGGTAGATGACAATTTGATGTTTTTCTATTCATGAATAAAAGCATTGTGCGGAACTATAAAAAAACACAGCGCTTACTGAGCGCTGTGTTTAGATGGGAGTGGCCTTTAGCAGGCTAATTACTTAGTTAAGGTCTTCTAGAAGCAATACGCCGAAACTATCACCTTCATTAGTAGGATCAAGCGCAAAGGCTGTTCTAACCTGACCATCCATCAAAGGCACTGCACCGGTATCTATTGCGACAGTTTTAGTATCGGGCAATGTAACGCGCACTTGATAGCTACCCGCGGGGACTTCCAGGTAGCCTGAGTCATTTTTAAATGCGAAGTCTTCAAAGCTTGGGGCCATCATCGATATATCCGCAGCCGGAACAGTGATATACACATCAACCAACTGCGCACTCGGAGCGGCATGTACCAGCCGTAGCTTTGCATTGCCAGCCGCTGGCGACGCATTATCATCCACTAACACTATCGGTTCGATTTGATTCAGAAAATTCACTGCCGCAACGGTATAGTCGGTTGCAGCTGCGATTTGAAGGTCTGCATCGATAACAGACATAGCGGTTCCGGCCGCATTCACTTTCACATTGTAGGTGTC
>DFBZ01000102.1:22648-23344 GCA_002366835.1 Gammaproteobacteria bacterium UBA3067 | reverse complement strand
TCATTCACCAATACATCAACTTCCGGCGCATCGGGCGATGCATGCACCACTCTTACTCGCGCACGTGCATCATCTACCTTTACCACTGGCTGCTTTTTAGCGTCAGTGAGCAGGGTGAGGCCAACTGGAGACAGGCCAGAGTTTACTTCTGTCGCGGCAGCGATAATTTCATCGCGACTATTGAGCGTAATCGCGCCAGAATCATAAACAACCGTACTATCACCGGACAAAGTAATGCGAACCCGATACTCTCCAGCAGCAACCTCTAATACATCAGAGTAGGACTTGAATGGCACCGCTGTCAGTAAGGGAACAAGTTCGTCGAAGTCTTGACCTGGTGCCGATACATAGACATCTACTTCTGGCACACCCGGTGCGGCATGCACAATTTGAAGCTGCGCATAACCCAAAGCTGGAGTACCTTCTGGGTTAGCGATGACCAATGGTTCTATATTAGCCACCGTATTAACAGCCAGAATACTGTATTGGGTATTCTCATCAAAATTCAAAGTGGCTGCGATAACCGGCGTATCACCCCCTTCCGGAAAAACAGCAATATCGTTCGCGCCTTCATTAATCTTAAGATAGCCACTGCCCTCACGGTACGCTACGTCGCTCAGCACCGTACCTCCGTTTACTGATACATCTACAGACGGCGCATCAGGGGAGGCATGAAGCACCCTCACCTCTGGTGAG
>DFBZ01000102.1:6255-22545 GCA_002366835.1 Gammaproteobacteria bacterium UBA3067 | reverse complement strand
GAAACGAATCCTACGAGCAGAAACGTTAAATGCTTAGAAAATAAGTGTGAAAAAACTGTTAAATTGTTTTCAGATTTATTCGTTACGCTATTACAAAATTTTCACACCATTACTCTTAAGATTGTAAAAATAACGGGCTTCATCTCCAACAAGAGTGTGAATCATGAACACGAAACGACGTTACGTCTTAGCTATTTTATGGCTTGCTGGCACGAGTCTTTGCATACCCGCTACCGCTCAGGCCAATGTCACGCCGGTCGCTGTCGAGCAGCCAGTACAATACGGACAGGGCACTTTAAGCTGGTGGGGCTTTGATCTTTACACAGCCACCTATTTCGGGCCACCCACCACTCCTACGGCTAGCTCCTTTGCTGGCTGGGAGCCCGGCTACAGCGTTCGCCTCTCAATCGAGTATCACAAAAACATTTCAGCTGGCCAACTTATCAGCGCCACTACCCGCATCTGGAAAAAAATGGGAGAACACATCACCAATGAAACCATCTATGTGCAGCAACTAAAGCGCATATGGAAAGACGTAAAAGCTGGAGATATATTGACATTGAATATCGACCCACAAGGAAAAAGCACATTTGAACTGAATGACACCCCCCTAGGCGAAATAAACTCCAAAGACTTCTCTCTCGCATTCATCGGCATATGGACCTCTCCAAACTCGCCTAACACCGAGTTAAGAAAATCATTACTGGGTTTTAACAACTAGTTGACAAACCATCGATTATCATAGGTTCGACAATTCAAGAGCGGCAAAAAATTGACTGAAATATTGCAAAACAAATTGGCCACATTTAAGGATAACTTTCAGAATCTTGATAAAGAATCCTTAGATAGCCTCGATAAAATGTATGAGCCAGACATACATTTTGAAGACCCCTTGCACGTCGTCAATGGCCTAGGCGAACTAAAAACCTACTTTAGAAACATGTACTGTAATGTCCAAAGTATTCGTTTCGATTTCACACACGAACTTGTTTGTGATGAAGAAGCCGTGATTTTTTGGACAATGCATTTCATACACCCTCGATTAAATAAAGGGGAAACGATTATGGTAAATGGTAGCTCCCACTTAAAATTTAGGGACTACTGCTATCATCATCGCGACTATTTCGATACCACTGATATGCTATTTGAAAATATACCGCTACTAGGGAGTGTCATTCGTGGGATCAAAAAAAGAATTAGCTAGGCAGCGCTACTATAATCAACGTGTTATTTGGTTAACCGGCGCCTCAACGGGTATTGGCGAAGCACTCGCCAGAGAGATTACTACCACCGGCGCACAGCTTATAATTTCAGCCAGGGACGCTCAGAAACTTGAAAAATTATCCAGAGAACTTGGCCAAAACTGCATGGCAATACCAGCAGACATCTCCATTAAAGAGCAAAATATCGCAGCAATAGAAACTATAATTAAACGTTTTGGTCGTCTCGATACAATCATTCTCAATGCAGGAATAAACGCTTACGTTGAAAGACATGACTTTAATAGCAGTGTATTTGAAAAAATAATACAGACCAATTTTATGGGAATGGTCTACGGTATCGAGGCTTCTCTACCCTATCTAAAACAAGCGAAGCATCCACATATAGTCGGCATGAGTAGTACAGCTGCTTACAGAGGGCTGCCCCGAGCAGAAGCTTATGGTGCAAGTAAAGCAGCCATAAAAAACATGCTTGAAGCACTTCGGTTAAACCTATTGCCACTAGACATATCCGTATCCGTGATTTGCCCCGGATTTGTAAAAACCCCTCTGACAGATAAAAACGATTTTGATATGCCCTTTAAAATAAGTGCGGAAGAAGCCGCAGATACCATTACAGACCAAATGGCGTACTATAAACAAGAAATTCATTTCCCTAAACGTTTTAGCATTCCTATTAAGCTAGTTTCTTTTTTACCCAGTGAATGGTACACCGCTTTATTAAAGCGCACTGTTCGAAATACGGAGAAACAAGCATGAAAATCGCCGTTATTGGAAGCGGAATATCTGGGCTAGTCACCGCAAAAGAGTTAGCCACCGAGCACGATGTGTGCGTATTTGAAGCAAACGATTATATTGGCGGTCATACACACACCCACATAGTGAATGACACGCAACAGGAACATCGCATTGATACGGGTTTTATCGTCTGCAACGACCGCACCTACCCACACTTTTTTAGCTTATTAGATGAGCTTCAGGTCAAGCGCATTCCAACGACAATGGGCTTTTCCGTAAGTGAAAAAAATAAAAAATTTGCCTATGCTGGAACATCTCTTAATGCGCTTTTTGCAGAAAGGTCTCAAATATTTAGTATAAAATTTTGGGGCATGCTGAAAGATATTATAAAGTTTAACCGCGAAGCAGGATCAGATATTGAATACGACCTTAGTATGGAGGAGTACCTGCTGAAAAAGGGCTATTCAAATTATTTTATTGAACGCTATGTTATTCCAATGGGTGCGGCGATTTGGTCATCTGATCCACGTCAAATACGTGAAATGCCGATGCGTTTCTTCGTCCAATTCTTTCATAACCACGGGCTACTGACGGTAATGGATCAGCCTCAATGGTATGTGATAGAAGGTGGATCAAGTGCCTATATAAAGCCCTTAATCGCAAATTATGCCGATAAAATCCGTTTAAGCAGCCCTGTGCTCAATGTCACACGTCACACTGACCATGTGCTCATTTCTAGCAAGGCCAATCACAATGAACGCTTCGACGCGGTGGTCTTTGCATGCCACAGTGATCAAGCGCTTCGTTTACTTGATACACCCAGTGCACGCGAGCAGGCCATTCTCCAGTCTATTCCCTACCAAGTAAATAAAGCCGTTTTACATACCGATACAAGCGTTCTCCCCCACAACAAACGCGCGTGGGCCGCCTGGAACTATCAGATTTCTGAAAATTGCAATAAGGGCGCGACCTTGTCTTACAATATGAATATTTTACAGCATATACAAAGTGATCATGTATATTCCGTAACACTTAACCAACTGGACGCGATAGATGAAAAAACCATCATAAAGGAAATAGACTATTTCCATCCGGTATTTTCTGTTTCTGCCACTCATGCCCAAGGTCAGTGGCATGAGATATCAGGGCACCAGAATACCTACTATTGCGGTGCATATTGGCGCTGGGGCTTTCATGAAGACGGGGTGTTCAGCGGCCTACGCGCAGCAAATCAAATAAAGAGTGATTTTAAAAATGGAAGCATGTCTGTATAAGGGCTGGGTTAATCACACACGCCTAATGCCTTTCAAGCACAGCTTCACCTACCCATTATTTATGGTGATGTTAGATTTGGAAGAGATCCCGAATTGTTTTTCAGGTTTACCAGGCTGGTCAACAAAACCCTTCCGGCCTGTGCAATTTAGAAGAGAGGATCACTACGGCCAAAAGGATATGAGCCTCTATGACAGCATTAAACAACTCGTCAAAGTGCGTACAAATAAAAACATCAATGGGCCCATTAAGCTACTCACCCATTTACGTTATTTTGGCCACTGTTTTAATCCTATTAGTATCTACTACTGTTATCACGAAAATGGGAAAGACATTGAAGCAGTTGTTGCAGAAGTCTCTAACACACCTTGGAACGAAACATTTTGTTATGTTCTGCCGGTAGATAACATTAAGAAAGACCTAAAAATACAAAAAGAGTTTCATGTTTCACCATTTTTACCCCTGGATTTAACTTATCGTTTTCAAATTTCAGAGCCTAATGATGAGCTGGGGCTTAGCATTTTCGTAGAAGACAAAAAGCAAACTGTCCTCGTAGCCAAAATGAATATGGAACAAGAAAAACTAACAGCCACGTCTTCACTAAAGACACTTCTACGATTTCCATTAATGACTTTACAAGTTACTACCAAAATATACTGGCAGGCGCTAAAACTAAAACTGAAAGGCGCAGAAGTCTACGATCATCATTAAGAAGGAATAGAAAATTGGAAAAAACATCTCACGACAATACAAGCAGCCATGCAAGCGAAAATATTTCAACATCTACCTCCTTCATACAACGCGGCTGCCGTAACGCGGTACTTGGAAATTTTAACCATTTCACCGTTGGTTGCTTATGCCTCACTGATCAATTTGACTCCTTTGTATTTGGGGATACAAATGACCAGGAATTAAGAGTAGAGCTACGTGTACACAATCTAGAGGCATACTCCCAAATTGTTTTAGGCGGCAGTATTGGTGCGGCGGAAGCCTTCATGGATAGGCACTGGACATCATCGGACCTAACCACTCTCGTACGTATACTGGTTCGCAACCAGCATGTACTGGAAAATATGGAGGGCGGTTTTTCGAAAATCGGAGGGTACTTACATAAATTTATCCATTTGATCCGTCGTAATAACAAACATGGTAGTAAACGAAACATCGCTGCACACTACGACCTTGGCAATGACTTCTATAAGTTATTTTTAGATGACACCATGATGTATTCATCTGCTCTATTTCGCTCAGACAGTGACAGCCTTTTAGACGCATCTACAGCAAAGTTAGATCTTATTTGCCAAAAACTTCAGCTAAATGAAAATGACCATGTCATCGAAATTGGCACTGGCTGGGGCGGGTTTGCAATTCATGCAGCGCAACACTATGGCTGCCGCGTTACCACGACAACCATATCGCAGCAACAACATGACTTCGCCAAGGAAAAGATCGCATCTTTAAATCTAGAAGATAGGATCACCCTACTGCAA
The DNA here is from genome assembly GCA_002366835.1 of Gammaproteobacteria bacterium UBA3067. Taxonomy (GTDB): domain Bacteria; phylum Pseudomonadota; class Gammaproteobacteria; order Pseudomonadales; family UBA3067; genus UBA3067. Next base: position 17,825 of record DFBZ01000102.1, on the reverse strand, counting down.
GAGGACTACAGAGATTTAGAAGGGCGTTATACCAAACTGGTCTCGATTGAAATGATTGAAGCGGTCGGCCACCAGTACTATAAGCAGTTCTTTAAAAAATGCAGCGAACTTCTTGAGGACAATGGCCGCATGCTGATACAAGCCATTACTATCAACGAACAACGCTACGAAGAGGCAAAAAATGAAGTCGATTTTATCCAGCGCTATATTTTTCCTGGTGGCAGTCTTCCTTCCAACACAGCCATTCAAAATGGAATAACACAGCATACAGATATGCGACTCGTTCACATGCAAGAAATCGGTATCAGTTATGCCAAAACACTAGAACGGTGGCGCGAGACATTTCTTTCAAAGAGAAATGAAGTTAAAGAACAGGGTTTTTCTGATACTTTCGTAAGGATGTGGGAGTACTATTTCTGTTACTGCGAAGGGGGCTTTCTCGAACGAAGCATAGGGTGCTCCCACTTAGTCTATAACAAGCCTTACTGCCAGCTACCGGACTTAGCTAATCTATAATCCACTGAGCTTCAACTGCCAAATCAGATTTCACGTAATGTAGGTTTACAACTAATCAGAAAAATACAAGGCTAACATGCTAAATAAATTACTGAATCTTGGCGGCTTTCAGGTCGGATGGTTTCTCTGTGTACTCAGCCCTTCCTTTGGACTCCTCTATGTTGGAGAAATATGGATGGGGCTATATATACTCTTTACACTTTCCCAGCTCAATGACAAGCAATCGGCATTATTTAGAATTCTTGTTGTTGGTACTTTCGGTGCAACAGCCGACGGCATACTTGCTCAGCTTGGCATAATATCCTTCCCCACCACAATGGAAAGCTGGACACCTACCTACCTTTACGCAATATGGTATGGCTTTGCTGCCGCGCTGGAGATTTCATTGAACTGGCTAAAGGGGCGTTACGGCCTAGCCAGCTTTTTAGCTTTCGTGTTTGGCCCATTCAACTATCTGGCGGGGGCAAACCTAGGTGCCATTAATTTTGTATTTCCCCAGTACACAACACTTCTAATCATTGCAGCATCTTGGGCAATTCAGCTCCCACTACTCCTCGTAATTGCAAATAAGCTAAAAGCTAAGTCAATTCTTCAGCCCTCTAAATGTCGCGCTCTCAGCTAACTATCACGTGGCACAAAACAGGTATGAAATATACCAGCGAAGTACAGGACACGCATTGATAGTATTAAACGAGAGAGTTCGATTTATATAGTATTGAGAGAAATTATTATGCCTTTCACTCGCAAAATAACAGGACAGCTAACATTCCATACCGCACTCTGTTTTTTTATGACCACCACCTATTGTTTCGCGGAACAAAAAATCGCACCTGTGGAAATATCAGGTGAGTCATTCCGATGCATCAAGGAAATGGCTCTAGCCGGTCGCGTTTACGTCGATAATATCTCTGGAGACCTAGAAAGCACACTTGCCGTAGCAAACTCGAAAACCGGCGGAACCTATCCTCCGGGCTCCGTAGTTCAACTATTCCCCAATGAAGCCATGGTAAAGCATGAGGCAGGTTTTAACCCCATAACAAAGGATTGGGAATTTTTTGAGCTCGACGTTGACAAAAATGGCACCACCATCCGAAAGCGTGGTTTTCAAGATGTGAAGAATAGGTTTGATGGCAACTGTTTTGCCTGCCACGTCGCGGCAGAAGCCAAATGGGATATGATTTGCGGGTCCGGACACGGGTGTGAAGCCCTGCCAGTCAACGATTTGGCCATATTGGCTCTACAAAATACTGATCCACGCTGTAAAGTTGAAGACATTACCTTTAAGCATCGTGTAACTGCTTGGCTAATTAAACTCTTTACACCGCTATGAAATCACAGGCTAGCCTTTTAATGGCAGCAAAAGAAAAGGGTTTTTGCCCTTCTTGATTTCAAACGTTATCGAATACGAACAGGGGTGGGCAGAGAGGCATGGTTATTCAGGACTGAATAAGACACCTGAAGAAAGAGTGGAAAAGGAATACTAGCAGAGGGGAATATGGTGGGCCGTGATGGATTCGAACCATCGACCAATTGGTTAAAAGCCAACTGCTCTACCGACTGAGCTAACGGCCCCTCTCGAAGGAGGGCATATAATACTCCATCTCATAATATTTGCAAGCCTGAGATCAAACTATTTTGCAATGATGCCTCTAGACTGACCCGCCAGTAACGCTATGATTTATAGAGCGTCGGATCGGCAATACCCGCCTCCTCAAACCCCCTGCGTCGCAAGCGGCAGCTATCACAGAGACCGCAGGCCCTGCCTTCTTCATCGGCCTGGTAGCAAGACGTTGTCAAACTGTAATCAACACCCAGACCCAAACCAAGCTTAATAATATCCCCCTTACTAAGATCAATAAGTGGCGTATGAAAAACCGGCCCATGGCCTTCAATGCCTGCTTTCGTCGCCAAGCTTGCCATAGTCTGAAATGCATCAATAAACTCAGGGCGACAATCGGGATACCCCGAATAGTCCACTGCATTCACTCCGATAAAGATATGCTGCGCATCAAGCACTTCCGCCCAACCAAGCGCTATAGCCAGAAATATAGTATTACGGGCAGGCACATAGGTAACAGGGATGCCGCTCTCTGCCTCGCAAGACTGCTCAGCCTCAGGTACCTGAATATTATCGTCAGTAAGCGCTGAGCCGCCAAAAGCGCGCAGGTTGATAGGCATCACTTTGTAGTCACGCACGCCAATGCGCTGAGCTGTATTCTCTGCAGCCTTGAGCTCGGCACGATGTCGCTGCCCGTAGTCAAAACTTAGCCCATAACACTCATAGCCCTTCTGTTTTGCAACAGCCAGACACGTTGTAGAATCAAGGCCGCCGGAGAGCAGCACCACTGCCTTTTCAATCATATTTGAACGCCTTGCTAGAAAATATTTGTTTGCGATGCAGACTATCGCCCAGGCTCATCACCCCAAAGTAATTTATGCAATTGCAGCTGAAAGCGGACGGCCAGCTTATCCTGAATAATCCAATCAGCGAGCTGGCGAGGTTTAATTTCTTCGAAAGATGGCGAAAAGAGTATTTCTGCGAGAGTATTCCGTAATTGCTTCTGCAGCACTTCTTTTGCCCACAGATAGTCGAGGCGATTTGCAATTACAAATTTCACCTGATCGTTTTCACTCAAGTGCTCAATGTTTGTGTAAAGGTTTTTTGGCTCCTCCCCCGAAGAAGGCGTTTTAAGATCCACAACCTTTATTACACGCGGATCAACCTCGCTGATATCCAATGCGCCACTCGTTTCCAAGGACACAGTGTAGCCCTTATCACATAAATCCTGCAGCAAGCCCAGGCAGGCTTTTTGAGCCAGCGGCTCGCCCCCCGTTACACAGACATGCTCAACCCCGCTTTGTGCCACCTCCTCCAGTATTGTATCAATGGCCATCATCTCCCCGCCATTAAAGGCATAGGCGCTATCACAGTAGGTGCATCGCAAGGGGCAGCCGGTAAGCCGCACAAAGACCGTTGGAAAACCGACGGAACGGCTTTCACCTTGCAGGGAGAGGAATATTTCAGTAATTCGAAGGGAGTTCAGCACAGGTTTCGCCAGAATAAATACAAGATGTCGATTATAACAAGCGAGGCCCTAAAACGGGATAGTCGGTTTCACACAGAAACTAAGACTAGCGCGAACCCATTGTATCAAGATATTTGCGCGCCAAGCTCGCCGCGCCACTTTGGGGGTATTGCTGTAAAACACGCCCTAGGTATTTTTCTGCCAGTGCCGCCTGACCCGTTAGGTCATAGAGCTTGCCCAGTTTAAAAAGTGCGGCAGGCGCTTTTCTATGTTTTGCATCGCGCTGTAACAATTTTAAAAAGTAGATCTCCGCATCTTGATAGTTTGGCGTCGGCAGGGCCAAATTCACCTCTCCCAGCCAGTAATACGCATTCGACACATAAGCACCATCAGGGTACTCCGAAAGCAGTTGATTTAAGAGCAAGATGGCCTTGGGAAATCGTTTGGCCTTGATATTCTTTTGCGCTTGTTGGTAAATCACTTTTTCGCCCTTGCTTGCTTTTACAGGAGGGGCTGCATCTTTATCACTTATTGAAACCTTGGCGCTCGACTTACTCGGCGCCGCACTAAGTTGGCTGATTCGCCTATCAAGATCGAGATAACGATCTCGGGAGCTTTTTTTAAATTGCTCCAGCATATAGGCCTGCTCTTCTACAACACCACGTAGCTGCTGAACTTCCTGCTGCAACTGTTCAATTTGATTTATCAGTGCCCATTGCGCTGAAGCCTGGCTTTTATTCGCTACACTTGCAGCTTGTCCGGCCTTGCCATTAAATGGTCGAGAGACAAGCACATTAGACTCCCCCTTCTTATCAGAAACCACCAACACCGCGTCTGCTGAGGCAAACGAACCCGCACACAGAAATCCAAACGCAACAGAAATACAAAGCGACTTCGATAAAAGCGCACGACAAAAATCAGATGGAATTAACAAAAACAAAGCTGGCACCGTCCCATATCCTTAATCCAAGACAATCTGAGAGATACCCAGTGCTGACCAAACTCAGTGACCGAGATTGTTATAAAAATTCAAATAAAGAAGGGGCCATTGCGACCCACTTCAGCAGCAAGGCCGGGACAAGCCCAGCCTACCAAGTCAAACGTTTACTTATAAACCAGTTCAACGCGGCGGTTTTTCGCCCATGAACCTTCATCATGACCACCCTCTACTGGGCGTTCTTCACCGTAGCTTACGGTTTCAATTTGATCGGCAGAAACACCGTTCACCAGTAAGAACTTTTCTACAGCTTTGGCACGGCGCTCACCCAATGCGATATTGTATTCCCGAGTGCCTCGCTCATCGGCATGACCTTCAAGCCGAATTGCAGCAGCAGGGTTAGTGCTTAGGAAGGTGGCATGGGCTTGCAGTACGTCATAGGCGTCCGTTTTTACGATTGCCTGATCAAAATCGAAGTAAAATACCGTCATGGCTAACAATGCTTGCGCTGCCTCAGCCGCCAACTCTTCTTGAGATTTAACCGCAGAGTCTGTCATTCCTGAAACTTCGTGCGTGCCACTTTCAATCACTTCCGCTGCCGCCGTATCAACCGCCTCTTCTGTAGGCTGGCTTTGACAACCCGCCAATGTAGCGCCCAGAACTAAAGCCGCCAGAAACTTAGCATTGCTCGTCATTTTTTTCATATTTCACTCCGTTATTTTAAACCTAAATAAAACCCTTAGCCGTACAGTATTTTCTTATGCGCTAACTCTAAATAAACGACAAAAAAAATACCCTGATACATTTCACACAACTTTAGTACAGTTTAGCGCAATGTTCTGAATTCCCCTACAATTAAACGCGACAGATGGAAAACTTTCACTTAATTCAAATAGGGCGACCATACCGGCTCCCTCACCTCCCCGTGACGTGCTGGCAGCAGATATTTGATGCTGCCATTTATCGCCACGGCACCCAACACCCCCATATTTTTGTGCTGCGTGGCATAGATAACCATGCTGCCATTGGGCGAAATACTCGGTGATTCGTCCAGGCTTGTTTTGGTTAGATTTGCAAACAGGTCTCGCTGCAAGTTCTGCACACTAATATGAAACTGCCCGTTCTCTCTATGCACCATGACTAAGTCATGTCCATCCGGTGATGTTTGCGCTCTGGCATTATAGCTTCCCCGAAATGTTAAACGCACCACTCTGCCGCTCAGCGCATCCACTTTATAGATCTGTGGAGAGCCACCCCGGTTTGAAGTAAATACCAAAGCCGCACCGTCCTTTGTCCATCGTGGCTCCGTATCGATTGCGTAGTGGTGTGTTAATCGACGCAGCGCCCGCGTCTTCATATCCATAATATAAATTTCTGGATTGCCGTCCTTGGAAAGAACCATTGCCATTTTCTGACCATCCGGCGACCAGTCTGGCGCACCATTTATTCCAGGAAAGCCAGTGAGTTTAATGCGCTTGCCCGTAAAACGATTTTGAATATAAATAGCGGGGCGGCCACCCGCAAAAGAAACGTAAGCAACTCGTTTTCCATCAGGAGACCATACCGGAGACATAATTGGTTCGGACGATTCCAGTAAAGTGCGCGGCCTCTGCCCATCTGCATCCGCCACCTCTAGCTTGTATACCTTTTCCCCACTTCCTTGCTGCACAACCGACACATACATCAGTTTGGTGGAAAAAATACCCCGCAAGCCCGTCAGCTTTTGATAGATGGTATCGCTAATATGATGTGCTGCGGCACGCAAATCTTTCACCTCGGCAATTTTCCAGCTTGCTATGGGCTTTTGGGCGCGCACATCCATTAGCTCATAGCTAAGCCCATAACTTGCTGGCGATGAGGTCTGAACAGATGCCAGATTAACGGAGTCAATGCGGCCAACCACCAGGTAATCCACACCTAGCACACGCCAGTCTCGATAAAACACTTCCTTGCTGGAGCGCGGCTGGCTGAGCATATCAGCACGCTCCAACGGCCTGAATTGACCGCTGCGCCCCATATCAGCGGCCACTACATTGGCCACATCTTCTTTAAGAAGACCTGCTCCGCTCCAGTTAAACGGCACTATCGCGATAGGTGTAGGGTCATCTCCACCTTGGGTAATTTCAATGCGAAGCTGCGCCTGAGCAAAAACACTCACTTGCATCAGGAAAAGCGCCATCATCATTTTAGGTAAATACACTGCTACAAATCCTCAGGTCTGAATATCAATTCTATTATTCTAAAGTGTCGATCAAAAATAGCCGCATCAGGCGGAACTGGCAAAATTCCGGCTCGACGCACGGCTTGCTCGACGGAGCGATCAAATGCTGCATTGCCACTGCTTTCCACTACCGAGACAGAAACAACCTCTCCGCCAGGGATCATGGCTATTTTCAAAACCGACTGCATGCCTTTACGTGCGCTGGGCGGCCTCGACCACGTCCGTTGTACTTGCTGCTGAATCGCGACGCGGTACTGACTGATGATTTTTTGTTCTTCTGAATACTCCAAGCTTTCCAGGCGTTGTGTTTCCTGGGCGCGCAATTTTTCCAGCTCGGAGAGCCTCTCCGCCTCCTTCTTGCGCATACTTTCCAGTTCTGCTTTTTGATCCGCTTTACGTTTTTTTTCTTTCGCTGCTTTACGTTCTTTTTCTAACTGTTTTTTGGCCTCTTGTTCCTTACGCCGTTTTTCTTCCTTTGCGAGCCTGCGCGTCTTTTCTGCTTTTTCTTTTGCGAGCTTCTGCTGGCGTTTTTTTTCCTGAAGTTTTTTTTGTTTTTCTTTTTCCTGCGCTTTCCTTTTCTTAGCTTCTTGCTGCCTTTTCTTGTCTACATTTGGTTTCGGGGCTACGGCAGCAGGTTTCGGAGGCGCGACTAAAGACGCTTGAATGGTGTTGAATTTTGGCTTAACAAGAGGCTCTTGTGGCGCCGTCCAGCTATAAACAAGCAGTACAATTACAAAAGCATGCAAAAGCGCAGCTTTAAAAAAAGGACTAAGGGAATTTTTCAAGGATCGCTCCGACACATCATTCCCTTATTGAGGCAGGTCGGTAATTAAACCTACATCAGCCACACCCGACTGCTGCAGGGCGGCCATAAGTTTAATGACAGAGCCATACATCACCTGGCTATCCCCATTCACCAGTACCGGAGTTTTCGGTTTATTTTTAAGAATCGTAACGACCATATCACTGACGGCTTGAAGGCCCAGCGCTTCGTCACGCGCATCACCCAGCTCGACAAAGTATTCCCCGGTTTTTTTTACCGTTACCACCAGAGGCTCCTGGTCTTTTAGATCTATTGGGTCAGTGACGGCCTGCGGTAGTTCTACCTTTATGCCCTGGGTTAACATAGGCGCCGTCACCATAAATACAATCAACAAGACAAGCATGACATCAATATAGGGAACAACGTTGATGTCGGACATGGGCTTCCGACCTGAACCTCGCTTCATTGGTTCCACAATTACCCCTCCCTGTTAAGCTTGCGTTGGCGCCGGAGTGCTGGAGGCATTGGCGGGATCAGCTGGAGCATGGGCCTTACGGTGCAAAATGCTCGAGAACTCATCCGAAAAGGTATAGTAACTGTTAAGAATTGACTCTACTTGCGCGGCATAGCGGTTATAGGCAACCACCGCTGGAATCGCTGCAAACAGCCCCATGGCCGTAGCAATTAATGCTTCTGCAATACCAGGAGCGACTACCGCCAATGTTGCCTGATTCATTTCAGCCAGGGAGCGGAAAGAATTCATAATCCCCCACACCGTGCCAAATAGGCCGACATACGGGCTTGTGGAACCCACCGTTGCCAGAAACGATAGACTTTTTTCCAAACGCTCTTGTTCTCGCGACAAAGTTACCCGCATTGCACGCTGAGTACCCTCCATAACGGCGTCGGCATCTGCCTGGGAATGTTGGCGCAAGCGAGCAAACTCTTTAAACCCCGCGCGGAAAATATTTTCCTGCCCGCTTTCGACTGTAGAGTTTGAGTTAACACGTACATATAAGCGGCCCAAATCTACCCCGGACCAAAACTCTTCCTCAAAGGAGCGAATGTGTTTCTGCGCCTTGGATAAAACAGAAAAACGCTGGAATATAATAACCCAGGAAACAAAGGACACCAGTAACAACAACACCATTACCAACTGCACCAAAACACTGGCATTGCTAATAAGGTGGATAAGGGACATATCCGTTTTCACAAAAAAATTCTCCGATCTAAAAAACTGAAAGTACACTTATTTGAGGAGGGGTTCCGTTCAATTTTAGCTATCACGCTGATTCTGACCTTCATCGGTGAATAGAGTCTGAACGGATTCTTTGGCCGCCAAGCCAAAATGTAAATACGCGTGGGGGGTCACAATTCGCCCTCTTGCAGAACGCATCAAAAAACCTTGCTGAATCAGGTAGGGTTCTACCACATCTTCCAGTGTCCCCACCTCCTCACTAATTGCTGCGGATATACTGCTGATACCCACTGGGCCACCAGAAAATTTTTCTATCATGCATAGTAAAAAACGTCTATCCATATTATCCAGCCCACACTGATCCACAGCCAGCATATCCAGTGCTTGACGCGCTACACCTAGGGTAATCAAACCATCGGCTTTCACTTCAGCAAAATCCCTGACTCGTCTCAACAGCCTATTCGCGATACGTGGCGTGCCTCGTGACCTCCGTGCAATTTCTAGCGCGCCGCTAGCATCCATCTGCACGCCCATAATACCTGCGGAGCGCTGCAATATGGTGGAAAGATCATCAGTACTGTAAAACTCCAGCCGCTGCACAATACCGAATCGATCACGCAAAGGCGACGTCAACAAACCCGCTCGCGTAGTAGCGCCCACTAAGGTAAAGGGAGGCAAATCAAGCTTTATGGAGCGGGCAGCAGGTCCTTCGCCAATAACGATATCTAGCTGAAAGTCTTCCATGGCCGGATAGAGAATCTCTTCAACGGAAGGGTTTAAACGATGAATTTCATCCACAAACAGCACATCACCTTCTTCAAGGTTCGTGAGTTGCGCAGCCAAGTCGCCCGCTTTTTCCAATACCGGCCCAGAGGTAGACTTGATTTGGCTGTTCATTTCAGTGGCAATAATGTTTGCGAGCGTGGTTTTGCCTAAACCTGGAGGGCCAAAAATAAGGGTATGATCAAGAGGCTCCTGCCGGTTTCTGGCGGCGGTAATAAAAATCTCCATTTGCTCGCGCACGACGGGCTGGCCGATATATTCCTGCAAGGCGGTAGGACGAATTGCCCGATCAAACTGCTTTTCGTTTTCTTTTGATGCAGAGGAGATAATCCGATCTGTCTCAATCATTCCATTAACCTCAAATTTACAAACGACAAACCGTCAATTTCCTTATAAAGCAACAGAGCCCTATCCCACCATTCCTTTTAATGCCAAACGAATCAAGGCTTCACTGTTATCGCCCTGTCCTTTTACCTTTGCCACCATACGACTTGCTTCTGCAGCTTTGTAGCCAAGGGCCACCAGTGCGTCTTCCGCTTCTTGGATATATTCATTGGGCGATAGTTCAACCTGATCAGCCCCTATCATTCCTTCGCCGCTACCTTCGGCCTTACTAAGACCCCAGTCCTTAAATTTATCGCGCATTTCCACCACGAGGCGTTCAGCAGTTTTTTTCCCCACGCCGGGTAATTTAGTCAATGTCGCTGCATCGCCATGTTGGACACATAGTACAAATGCATCCACTTCCATGCCGGAAAGAATCGCTAACGCCATTTTTGGACCAACACCATTTATTTTTATTAAAGTACGAAAAAGTTCGCGCTCCTTTTTATTGGCAAAGCCAAATAGCGTATGGGCATCCTCGCGCACCACAAAATGGGTGTACAACAGGGCTTGCTCCCCAAGTTTTGGTAAGCGATAGAAGGTACACATAGGCGCATTCACTTCGTAGCCCACGCCATTCACCTCTAGTAGCAGCAAGGGAGGCTGCTTCTCAACAATTAGACCACGTAAAAAACCGATCATCTTTTATTACTCATCTTGCACGCCCACGACGAAAATTTTGCGCACCCACCAGTGCGACCAGGCCTCGGTTCATATGGGCGTGACACAGTGCGATAGCTAAGCCGTCTGCGGCATCTTCTGGTGGAGTGGTTTCCAGTTTTAACAAGTGACAAACCATGTGTTGAACCTGAGATTTATCAGCACTGCCCTTGCCCACCACGGCTTGTTTAACCTGGCGAGCCGAATATTCAGAAACGGGAATGGATTGACTGGAGGCCGCAACAATAGCAACACCGCGCGCCTGCCCCAGCTTAAATGCTGAACCAGCATTTTTGCCTAAAAACACCTGCTCAATAGCCGCTTCATCGGGCTGATATTCTTTGACGATTTCACTCAGGTCTTCAAATATTTGCTGCAGGCGTTGCGGGAAATCATTCCCCGTGGTGCGGATGCAACCGCTATTCACATAACGGGATTGCCCGCGCTGAAATTGAATGAGCCCAAACCCGGTACAGCGCGACCCTGGATCAATCCCTAATATCAGGGACATGGCAATTCCTGGCGTAGTGAGTCAAAGGCTTGCTGGTACGGTTTACGTTTCCCGCTACAATCCTTTGTCAGAATGAAAAGATACGAACAGTGTGCGGTAAGCTGGAAGCTTATCCCGCAAGCTGCTCCATAAGTTCTGCAGTAAAGTTAGCATTAGAATAAACATTTTGCACATCATCGAGGTCTTCAAGGGCATCGATAAGACGCATGACTTTCTCGGCCATTTCCACATCCATGTCCATCAAGTTTTCTGCAGCCATAGTCACTTCTGCACCCGCGGGGATAAAACCGGCGTCTTTTAAACCGTCAAGAATACTGCCAAACGTTTCAAACGCTGTAATGACATCAATGCTACCATCATCATTGCTTAGAACATCTTCAGCACCCAGCTCAAGTGCCTGCTCCATTAAAGCCTCTTCATCAAGGCCTGCAGGAAAAGCAATTTCACCTCTTCGTGTGAACATATAAGCAACGGAGCCATTGGTGCCGAGGTTACCGCCTGCCTTGCTAAAAGCATGACGCACTTCACCAACGGTGCGGTTGACGTTATCTGTCATGGTTTCCACCAATAC
>DFBZ01000102.1:0-6207 GCA_002366835.1 Gammaproteobacteria bacterium UBA3067 | reverse complement strand
TTTTCCGCGCTTTGCATCCTGCCCCGCTTTGCGGTGGCGGATATTCGCCCATTTACTGTGTCCTGCCATAATGAGTCTCTTTTTCTATCAAGCTAACCTGGTCGCCACGCTTTCTGTATTGTTTTTACTGCTCTGCGTCCGCGCTCTGCTCCGTTACTTTTTGTCGCAAGCGGATTCCCACATCACGTAATTTTTCACTGGCAACTGCCGATGGCGCATTAGTCAGCATACAAGCCGCAGTTTGCGTTTTTGGAAAGGCAATAACATCGCGAATAGTCTGAGCGCCGGTCATCAACATCACTAAACGGTCGAGGCCAAATGCCAAGCCGCCGTGAGGTGGGCAGCCAAATTGCAGAGCATCGAGGAGGAAGCTGAATTTTTCGCGCGCTTCCTCTTCACCGATTCCGAGAATTTTGAATACCTGTTGTTGCATCTCTGTTTCGTGAATACGAATGGAGCCGCCGCCTAACTCTGTGCCATTCAATACGATATCCCAAGCACAGGAAAGTGCTTCGCCTGGATTCGCCTCCAGCTCTTCGATGCTGCAGGATGGTCGAGTGAAGGGGTGGTGAAGGGGTGTCCATTGACCACTATCTGTTTCTTCAAACATGGGAAAGTCCACAACCCAAAGAGGTGCCCACGCTTGAGTATACAACTGGCGATCTTCGCCCAATTTCACCCGTAAAGCGCCAAGCGCTTCGTTCACAACTTTTGTTTTATCCGCGCCGAAGAAAACAATATCACCACTTTCAGCCGCCACTCGACTTAATATTTCTTCTACCACTTCATCAGGTAGGAACTTAAGAATCGGAGACTGCAAACCCTCTTTGCCCTGCTCTCGATCATTTACTTTGATGTAAGCCAGGCCTCTCGCACCGTAGATACCGACAAATTTAGTATATTCATCAATGTGCTTACGGCTTAGCTCGCCCCCTTTGGGTAGGCGCAAAGCTGCCACGCGGCCATTTTCATCGTTTGCGGGGCCGGAAAAAACTTTAAAATCTACCGCTTTCATTAAGTCGCCGACTTCTATCAGCTCAAGCGGAATACGTAAATCAGGCTTATCGCTACCAAAACGCGTCATGGCTTCCGCGTAAGTCATTCGGGGAAAGGTGCCGAGATCTACGTCTAGAACATCCTTAAACAGATCAACCATCATGCCTTCTGCAAGGGCGATAATAAATTCTTCATCAATAAACGAAGCTTCGATATCGACCTGCGTGAATTCTGGCTGTCGGTCTGCTCTCAAGTCTTCATCTCGAAAGCATTTGGCAATTTGGTAGTAACGATCTACACCGGAAACCATCAGTAACTGTTTGAACAATTGCGGTGACTGAGGCAGGGCGAAAAACTGGCCGTTGTGAGTTCGGCTAGGCACCAAATAGTCTCGCGCACCTTCTGGCGTTTCTCGGGTCAAAATAGGTGTTTCGATATCCAAAAAACCATTTTTTTCTAGATAATGGCGCATGTTTGACGTAACACGAGAACGAAAACGTAAGCGCTCAAGCATTTCTGGACGACGCAGATCAACATAACGATGCCGCAAGCGAACGTCTTCACCCACTGACTGATGCTCATCCAACTGGAAAGGAGGCGTGGCTGATTTATTCAGAATAAGTAACTCTTTCGCCAACACCTCGATTTGCCCAGTAGGCATCTCTGTATTAACAGTACCTTCTGGCCGTGGACGTACACGACCTTTAATCTTCAGAACATACTCACCACGCACTTTTTCTGCGAGGGCAAAAGCCTCTTCTGTATCAGGATCAATGACCACTTGGGTAATGCCATCCCTGTCTCGCATATCTAGGAAAATAACGCCGCCGTGATCTCGGCGACGGTGAACCCATCCACATAATTCTACGGTTTGCTCGTTGTGCTCTTCGTTTAATTCACCACAATAATGGGTTCGCATGTTTTAGTTACCTATTTCCTAACGCAATAAAGTTCTTGTATGAAGTTCGCTCGAGCACGCTCACCTTGTGATGAATCAAAACGCATCGTATCAAACGAAACAAAGGCGAATGAGTTATCCCGATTCGCCAATATTTAAAATATATGATTTCTTAATGACAGCCTGGGCCACTATGAACCGCGAAAAGCTGGAGATTAAGGCCGACTAGTCTAGTCGCCACCGGAAGAATCGCCACTGGAAGCGCTCTCACTTTTTGCAATGTTCTTCTTCTTGCCACTTTTAAAGTCCGTTTCATACCAGCCGCCGCCCTTAAGACGAAAACCTGCTGCCGACACTTTTTTCATCAGCTCGGGTTTGCTGCATGCAGGGCAATCCAGCAGCGGGGCATCGCTGATTTTCTGTAGCTTATCCATGTTATGCCCACAACTACCACATTCATACTCATAAATAGGCATAGTGTAATCCTCACTTTCAATAGCGCGCCACATAGAGCACGGCTATTACCAATAAAAAGGCGGCAATTATACCCTTGATTCATCTTTAACGTCATCCCTTCGTGCCAGGAGCGCCGCCAGCCAGCCAGCCAAAACGAAAGAAAGGGCTTCACTCCTCAAGAAGCATAGAAACCTTGCGCTAAACTTAAGCCAAACACGCCAACCTGAGCTCTTACCAACACTTTTCCCGGAAAAAAGGACTAAAAAGTGGGTTTTCAACTTGCCCGATTCAGAGAAAACACCTATAAATAAAGCATTATCGTGTTATAAGCAGCCCCTTCTAACACAAGGCACACGGGGCAAGCCCAGAAAACCACACTCCGCCAGCCCACAAAACCAACTCAAACAAATCAGTTTTTATTCAACAACAAAGGAAATACTTGAACATGGCCGTAGCAAAAAAAACCGCCGCAGCACCAACACGCAAAATCACCGCACTAAAAGAAGCTATGACGAAAACCCAGATCGTCAACGAAATTGCTGAAAATACCGGGCTCACTAAAAAGGACATCAATAACGTCTTTGACGAACTAGGCATCGTTATGGAGCGTCACATTAAAAAACGTGGTGTTGGCTACTTTACCTTTCCAGGACTTTTTAAGGTGCTTGTTGTGCGCAAACCGGCGACTAAAGCGCGCAAAGGCATCAACCCTTTCACTGGCGAAGAAGCCATGTTCAAGGCCAAGCCCGCACGCAACATGGTAAAAGTTCGCCCTCTCAAAAAACTCAAAGACATGGTTCTTTAAGCGCCTTCCCGGGAAGCTTGTTAACAGGCTTCCCGTTCTCCCGCTTCCCGCCCTTCTTAATATCCTGCTTCCACTGGCAACTTTCCTCCAGCTTGATTAACATCCCCCGCTACTTCTCTCTATTTTTAATGGACTTGTTCTTATGCGCGCATCCGACTACCTAATATCCACACACCGCGAGGTGCCAGCCGAGGCCGAAACCATCAGCCATCAACTGATGCTGCGCAGTGGAATGATTCGCAAGCTCGCTTCTGGGCTATACACCTGGCTGCCCACGGGCTTAAGGGTGCTACAAAAAGTCGAAGCCATTATTCGTGATGAAATGAACCAAGCCGGTGCTCAAGAAGTCATGATGCCCGTTGTACAGCCCGCCGAACTTTGGGAAGAATCAGGCCGCTGGCAGCAGTACGGCCCAGAACTATTGCGTATTACAGATCGACATAAGCGCGCTTTTTGTCTGGGGCCGACCCACGAAGAAGTCATCACTGATATGGCGCGCAACCAACTACACAGCTACAAACAGTTACCGGCCAACTTTTACCAGATCCAAACAAAATTTCGCGATGAGGTACGGCCACGCTTTGGTGTAATGCGCTCAAGAGAGTTCGTCATGAAAGATGCCTATTCTTTTCACCTGGGCCAGCCTTCTCTCGAGCAAACCTACCAGAAGATGTACGACACTTATTGCCAGATATTTGACCGCATTGGCCTGAATTATCGCGCGGTAATCGCCGATACGGGCAGCATTGGAGGCAAAGCCTCCCACGAGTTTCATGTGCTGGCCGAATCCGGCGAAGATGATATCGCCTTCAGCAATACCAGCGACTACGCAGCCAATGTTGAATTAGCAGAAGCCTTAGCACCTGCGGAAGAACGCAAACCCGCATCGGAACCACTCACAGAAATAGAAACCCCCGAGCAACACTCCATTGAAGAAGTTTGCGCATTCCTCAAAGTGGAAGCCAAGCAAGTCGCCAAAACGCTAATTGTAGAGGGCGCAGAGGAAGGAACGCCTCTCGTGGCCCTGCTACTAAGGGGCGACCATAGCCTTAACGAGATCAAGGCTGAAAAACACCCCCTCGTCAGCAGCCCACTGACATTTGCCAGCGAAGAGCAGGTGGAAGCGTCTCTAAAATGCAAACCAGGCTCCATTGGCCCAGTGGGCGTAAACATCCCCGTACTGGTCGACAGAGCAGCCGCGATTCTGAGCGACTTTGTCTGCGGTGCAAATAAAGACGGCATTCATCATCAAGGCTGCAACTGGGAGAGAGACTGCCAAGCCACAGAGATTCTTGACTTACGCGATGTCTGCGAAGGTGACCCAAGCCCCGATGGACAAGGCAGCATTACCATTAAACGTGGCATAGAAGTGGGGCATATTTTTCAACTGGGCTCCAAGTACAGCGAAGCCATGCAGGCAAAAGTGCTTGATGAAAATGGTAAAAATACGGTGATGGAAATGGGCTGCTACGGCATTGGAGTAACGCGCATTGTCGCAGCGGCCATTGAGCAGAACCACGACGACCGCGGCATTATCTGGCCCCAAAGTATTGCGCCATTCCAACTTGCACTGGTGGCCATTAACAACCACAAGTCAAAGCGCGTTCAAAGCTATTGCGAAGAACTCTATACGGCACTCAAGCAACACGGCATTGAAGTATTATTTGATGATCGCAAAGAACGCCCTGGCGTCAAATTCGCCGATGCTGAGTTGATCGGCATCCCGCACCGACTCGTTGTGGGTGACAAAGGTCTAGATAATGAAGTGCTAGAATATATAAATAGACGCGATGGAGAAAACAAGGACATCTCAGCCAGGGACGCTCTTGCCCATATTCTATCGATATTGCAGACAACGACTTCATAAGGCGACAAAGGTGCCCGACTCGGCAACGCAGAGGGCATCAAATTAAATCATGTGGACAGCCACCCCCCCAGCATTCCGCGTTAAAATAAATTTGCTTGTTAAATTCATCTTAACGTCCCTCTTGCTGACTTTTTCAATATACGGCCAAGGCGCAACGACAGAGCGCCTACCGGAGAGGGAATTACAGCACCTAAGGTCAGCCATCCTAGAAAGCAGCAGTTTTAAAGACCGCTATACGGCGGAGGTGTGGCTTGTGGGCATGAACAAACGGCTACAACGCTTCGTTAAAGACGGTGAAACTCGGGCAAAAATTCTTAGCCTACTTCATGCTTACGCGACCAATGCGAACCTTTCGCCACAATTAGTACTTTCTGTTATCGAAGTGGAAAGCAGCTTTAATCACTTTGCCCTTTCCCATGCTGGTGCACAGGGGCTGATGCAAGTGATGCCATTCTGGAAGAGACATATCGGTAGCACTGAAGACAACCTGATGGATATCGAAACCAACTTGCGCTATGGCTGCAATATTTTAAGTCACTATCTGAAGCTGGAAAAAGGAGATTTGGTCGCTGCACTGGCAAGATATAATGGCAGCGTAGGAAAAACCTGGTACCCGGAAAAAGTACTTATGGCCTGGGAGAGAAACTGGTTTGCAAATTAAGTCGGCACTGGAAAAGAATTAAACTGATTTCTGCCGTTTTCTTTTGAATAATACAAGGCTTCATCTGCGTTAGAGATAAAGTCCTCATAGCTTTTATGGCTGCCGTTTAACTCAACAGCACCCCCGCTAATAGCAAAGGGAATATCAGCGCCCTCAAACACCACTTTGGTTTCTTCCACCAATGTGCGCAGCTTTTCACCCACAACCATGGCACCGTCTATGCCAGTATTAGGCAAGATAATACCAAATTCCTCACCACCATAACGCCCTGCCACATCACTTTCGCGCAATACATCTTTAACATTTGATGACACTATTTTTAGTATCGTATCGCCAGCAACGTGACCATAGGTATCATTAATATTTTTAAACTTATCCAAGTCAAAAAGAATAAGCGAAAGAGTTTCATCATAACGCTGAGAGCGACTAAACTCCTCAGATAATCGATCTTCCCAGTGACGCCTGTTTGCAAGTTGTGTCAGACCATCAATGCGGCTGAGTTTTTCAAGCTCATCATTCGCACG